>JABMPO010000097.1 GCA_013203015.1 Fidelibacterota bacterium | reverse complement strand
GTGCTCACCAATCACAATACCGGATTGGGGGAATCCAACCCACAGACCAGCAATGGCTGTGGCCACCGGTTGCCACTCACTACCACCATGCCCGGCCATTTCGAAGGAGGCTCCCAGCAGGCGAAAGCCCACATGCAGCAGTATAAAAAATCCAACAATCGCCGAGTCACGACGCATACCCCTGCGTGCTGCCGGCAGGACCTGCACCCGTTCAGCAATTACCAGGGCAGGTGAATTCATTATGAAGCGCCGCACCAGGAAAAAGGCCACACCCAGCAGGGTCAGCAGGCTGAAAATATCAACAAAAATTTCGTATCCATTTCCCAACCAAGTACCAGGGAAAAATTTGAATCCCGGGACGAAGCCGTAGATCACATCGAAGAAATTCACCAGAATATATAATGTAAAACCCCAAGCCACCAGAGCGTGAATAAAACTAATAGCCGGCCGCGAACGCCACAATTTCGGTTGAGCAATCAGAACGATTAGACCAGCTACTAAACGTTTGAAAAACTTATTCCATAGTAATGGCTGCGGTCCCCGGGCAATTGCCTTGAACATATTCCCGAATGAATGGTAAGCCAGATAGCCAACTCCAATTACAGCCAAAATAAATATAAATTTTTCAATCACGGTAAGCATGATTTATCCCCCATAATGCCAGTTAGTATGTTCCATTTTCAAAATTTCAATATCACGACGCAGGTGAGTTGTAAGCACTTTGCCGATGATTGGCCGATGATCGCCAACTTTAATAATCTCTTGTACCTGAGCTTCAATTATCATGGGACTA
Source organism: Fidelibacterota bacterium (assembly GCA_013203015.1). Taxonomy (GTDB): domain Bacteria; phylum Fidelibacterota; class Marinisomatia; order Marinisomatales; family TCS56; genus JABMPO01. The sequence goes on along the minus strand of JABMPO010000097.1, from coordinate 2,544 downwards.
TCAGCCAGGAGGGGTAGGTTATTGTCACTGTTAACATATCGGTAACCATTGATTTCTTGATCATTATAATTTTCAGTTTTAAAAAAATCCGCGATCATCTGCTGGCGGTCACGGTCAATGAAATGTAAGCCAAAATAACCGTGTTGTTCGACAGCCTGGTAGATAATTGATTGATCACGGAGCGCCACTATTAATAGCGGCGGATCCAAAGCTGTTTGGGTGACGAAAGAAACCACCGTCGCCACCGGATTCCCTGCTAATCGGGAAGTTATTATATATAAGCCATAGGGGATTTTGCGCAGAATCTTCCGGCGCTGGGCAATACTGCTCATTGTTTAATCTTTTTTTCCCCCATTCGAAGCATTCGATAATCGCACCGATAATTTAAGCGAAAGTCCGGTCAAACGTGAATATTCCGAAGGCATTCCTGAAGCATCGATATGGGGTTTATCTCCGTAACTGTTGATATTCGCGGGGCTATCATGCTGCCAATTAAATGCAAATATTTTTCCGATTGGCATAGCCGAAAAATCGTGACAATAGCCTAATTCAAGCCCAAGTCTACTACCAATAGTTGTCCCTATAACCAATCCAATCCGGGAGCTGGTATTACCACTGATCCCCTTGGGGATATACATTGCCCGGAAGCCGAGCCAGAAAGTTGTGCGATTACCGTTGGGAGCAATGCGGGATCGTACTTTATAATAGGTAAAATCAATATTAGGGTTATGATTCAGTGACCAGCTCAAACTGAGTAAATCCCAACGATTCTCCCTTTTAAAAAGTACTCTATTCCAATCAATTCCCGAACCATAGATTGGTAACCCAATCCTGAAACCGACGCTGCTGTAATCTGAAATTCCGCGCTGATAATAATAATAGGGAAAGACATTTTCAATGGAAAAAGCATAGCCGCTTGCTGATTCTCCCTCTTCCAGAAGCAGGACCGGAATAGTACTATGAGTAGAACAATTACTAAGAAATATAATCAGGTATAGTGCTGTTAGGTAACGATACATGCCTAAAAATGAACCGGATAACTAATATAAGTCAAGCCCTGTAACCAGCATTTATATCTAGATAACTATTTTTTTATTTGAGGTAAACCATTTTTCGGCTCATTGTTACAGGTATGAAATCATCAATCTGAGCTTGGATAGTGAAAAAATAAACACCGCTGGAATGACCCCGACCATCCCAGGTATACTGATAATTTCCGATTTCGGTGGGTTCATTTTCCAGAAATTCATCAATTTTGCGACCGGTTGCATCGGCAATAAACAGATCTAATATAGCCGGTTGCAACAGATCAAATGCAATGGTGGTTGTCGCATTGAAGGGATTGGGATAATTCTGATACAGTGCAAATACTTCCGGGACTGCAAGTTCAGTAGTTCGGGCGCGGGTAACATCATTGGCATCGCCCAAAGTGCCAAACGAAGTTGCGACCCAGCCAGCGCCATCCGGTATTCGGGCCTCAAAAATATCATAAGTGAAATTGACCGGACGACTCTCCAGATAAATCCAGCTTGAATCAGTTGCCTGTTCCGCCAGCGAAACCCAGCCGCTTTTCTTAGTTTCAGCCACCATCCAACTAAAGGTTTGATAGTAGTTATCAGAAAAATATCCAGACAGGTTAACCATTAGACTATCGTCCATAAACAGCGCCAGGTTGACAGTACTATCTATCACGCCGCTGACTTCCACCGAAATTCGATTTTCATCCAGAATATAAATAATTTCGTTTAAAATAATATTTCCGTTGGCGGTTACCAAATGTGATTCATCCCAGTCCAAGCTATCACCTAACCGGTACTCATCATTGAATGAACAGATTAAGCTGCGAGCAGGGAAATTAGCTGCGAATTGCTGAATCGACGTGTGGTTTTCATTCAGGGAAAGCCAGAAGCCAGTATTTTCAATTTTGATGGTATCCCGATATCCACCAGCTATTTTCGAATCCAGTTCAAGCCCAAAGATTTGATCGCCAGCAGTAATTGAGTAAGTTGATTCAATCGCGCGATTTCCATCACTAACCATTAGTTCGAGATTTATATAATCTGAAGAATCATTCCAGGCGCTGATAATTCGCACTGGATCGCTATTGTCAAGAAAATAACTGGCCTGCTGATATTTCCAACTTAGTAATTCCAATTGTTCTGGCAGCTTTAAGATACTGGTATCAATTTGCGCCTGCCATTCTGTTGGAGTCAGCAGTAAGCGATTTGGTAGATAGTACTTTAATTCGGCTAATTTTTGATTGAACTCATGAATAAAATCTGTGGAAAATGAAAAATCATCAAGTATCCGGTACTGGGTGAAATCGGTCAGGGTAAAATCATCAAACCAGGAATTTTGGTCAGCCTGGTCAGAATAAAGGATATTTAGGCAATAGTCGATGGCCGCCGAATCCAATCCAGTCAGCATCGATGCGAACATAGTGCCGACTAAATCAAATTGCAGGTATGCTGTTAAAACAAAATTTGTGTCCGGAACCGGAATCTTTATACCAACAAGATCTATATCCGGATCAGCCAGACTGGT
>JABMPO010000006.1 GCA_013203015.1 Fidelibacterota bacterium | reverse complement strand
TGGAAAGCGTCTATCATCCTGGTAATGGATCATACGAGGACGGCTACCGGGAATGCTTACCGGCCTTTAAGAAATTATTCGGAAATTGATCATCAAACCGGACTGGTCTTTTAGATAAAAGAAAGGCCAGTCCGAGTTGTTACGCTCAAGATATCCAGAATTTCAACATCAGATGAACAGATATTGTAAATCAGTCGGGATTTGTATTACTGGTCGTATAAAGAAATAACCGTCGACAATCTACTCAATCAACGGTGATTTCTGTCGAGCGGGTGAAGGGAATCGGACCCTCGTTTAAAGCTTGGGAAGCTTTCGTTCTACCATTGAACTACACCCGCATTGCTATGAAAATTTAACTTAACCAGCATATATTAGACAGTCTCAATATTTCATTTTTTAACTCGAGTTCGGTGGGGAATAATGGATCGAATGTAGTACTTTAAATAACCTGTCTGAGGAGTATTTTTAACCCAAGTTAGACTTTATAAAAATACTGTATTTTAATATTTTATTTTGTTAATATTTTGTGGATAACTTATGGTATATTTATTTTTCTCGTCGATAATTGTCAAAATTGACTTTTACAACTTGATTGGAATTTTGTACTAGTAATATATTTGCCGTGCCAACCCACGTACTTTTTTTTGAATTGACCTGTCAGCCATTTTTAACAATTAAATAGCTTAACCTTATTCTGAGGATTTTTTATGGCTGAGGCGATTGAACTGGACTTTACAGTCCCTCAATCGGTAACAAAACCGGCTGAACCAATTGTAGCAAAAGCGCTGCGGGAATTTTCCGATGCTGTAGTCGATCAAGCATTGAGTGACGATATACCTGAAGCATACCGGCTGAACAATTATTATAATAATGACAACCTCGGGAAGGATGTTTTACATTCCAAATACCTTGCTCCCTGGGAACAGCATCCCTGGGATTTATGGAAACGACTATCTGCAGCGATAGCCTCTGTTGAAAAAACAAAATCCAAGCGCAACAAATGGACCGAAGACTTCTTTTCTATTTTGGAAGATTTCAAATTTGTACCAGGCGGTCGGATTATGCATGGCGCTGGTCGAGATGATATCAAATCCACCCTGAATAATTGTTATGTGGTAGCAATTAAGACCGATTCGATCGAATCTATCTACCAAACCATCAATGAAGAGGCACTGACTTATAAATATGGCGGAGGTTGCGGCCATGACTTGTCGATTCTTCGTCCCGCTGGGGATCCAATCAATGGTACCGGAGGTGAATCGTGTGGCCCGGTAGGCTTTATGAATTTATTCAGTGAAAATACCAATACTATCGCCCAGCATGGTCGTCGGGGTGCGAACATGCAAACTCTGCGTGTAGACCATCCCGATATTGAAGCTTTTATTGATATCAAAAGAAATAATCTCGATAATATTAAATATTCCAATATTTCGGTATTGATAACCCATGAATTCATGGAAACAGTTGAAAGCAACAGTGAATTTGACCTGCGCTGGAACGGCAAAGTTTATCGTACAGTTGATGCCAGAAAACTCTGGAATCGTATAATAAGTTCAGCTCACAGCAGTGCCGAGCCGGGTATTATATTCTGGGATACCATGAAGGAATACCATAATGCGGAGTACTGTTCACCACTGATTTCAACAAATCCCTGCGCAGAACAACCCCTACCGGATGGAGGCTGCTGCAACCTTGGTTCTATAAATTTAGAAAGATTTGTCGACGATCAAGGTAATTTTATGATTTCTGACTTCAAGGTAACTGTAGCTCATGCGACCAGATTCCTTGATAATGTGATCGACTATAATCTTGATCGACACGCTTTACCGTTGCAAAAAGATAATGCTATTAATGATCGCCGGATTGGATTGGGTATGCTGGGATTAGGCGATATGCTAGTTAAAATGGGAATAAAATATGATAGCGAGGATGCTCTCCAAACGGTTGATCAGGTCTGCCAGATATTCCGCGATACAGCTTACGATGCTTCAATCAATCTTGGCCGTGAAAAAGGAATTTTTCCCAATTTTGAGTTGGAACAATACAATAAAAGTAAATTCATTAAAACTCTACCAAAATCAATCCGTAGTGATATTGCCGATTCAGGCATTCGAAATGCAACTGTTTTAACCTTGCCTCCCACCGGTAGCGGAGCGATCGTGGCTCGCGTTACATCCGGCATTGAACCGATTTTCAGCACTTCATACACTCGCCGGGTTAAGAATAATTCCGGCTCCGGCGATCAATTTAATGAATATCAAGTATACCATCCAATTATCGAAAAATTATTTGGTGATGATAAAATTCTTCCGGATTATGTCGTATGCGCTCATAATATCGATCCGTTCTTCCGAGTCCGAATGCAAGGTGTAATTCAAAAATATATTGACAGTTCAATTTCATCTACAGTCAATTTAGCCAGTGATACTTCGGTGGAAACCGTGGCAGATATTTATCATGCGGCCTATCAAGCTGGCTTAAAAGGTATTACCGTTTATCGGGAAGGCTCCCGCGAAGGGATACTAATTTCTGACAAAAAGCATTCTGCCAATCAAAAAACCAGCGCGACCTCCAAAGAAACTGGATCACTCAATACCCCCCAAGTATCTGCCCGACCCCGGCACCGTCCGTTGATCACATCGGGGGTAACCCGTAGAATTAGAACTGGTGAAGGCACCTTATATATTACTATCAACGAAGATGAAGACGGGCTATGTGAAGTTTTCACTACAATTGGCAAAGCCGGTGGTCATGCGGCTGCACAATCAGAAGCCATCAGCCGTCTGATATCCCTTTCATTGCGCTCCGGAATAGAACCATCAGCAATCGTAAAACAGCTTAAGGGAATATCTGGCCCCAATCCAACCTGGGAAGATGGCCAACTTATCCTCTCCACCCCCGACGCCATTGGGAAAGCACTGGATGATTACCTGAAAGCTCGAAAACTCAAACCGGAAGAGAACTTGAATACTCACCCGTTCGCTTTCGTAGATAAATCAATTGCCAAGGATTTTGGAGAGACAGCAGCAGAAGAAAATACTATAAGAAATATGGCATTTAATTTTGAAGTCTGCCCAAAATGCAGTGGGAACAGTCTTAAAAGTGAATCCGGCTGTGTTGTTTGCCATGATTGTGGTTATTCCAAATGTGATTAATAATACACCAATAAAATAAAAAGCCCTGTTATTATCAATAACAGGGCTTTTTATTTTATTAAGACTGTAAGCTAAAATTCTAAAATTTCTTTTTCCTTCATTTCCTGGATTTCTCCCAAGGATTTTATCGAACTATCGGTTAAATCTTGAATATTTTGCTCTGATCGTTTTATTTCATCTTCAGAAATGTGCAACTCTTCCATTGCTTCTTTGAGTTGATGATTAGCATCACGCCTAACATTCCTAACGGCGATGCGACCTTCCTCGACCATAGTATTAATATATTTTATTAACTCTTTTCGTCGATCTTCGGATAATGGCGGAATCGGGATTAAAATACTGTTGCCATTATTACTAGGCGTCAATCCCAAATTACTTTCCATAATGGCTTTTTCAATTACGGGAATGAGTGTTTTCTCATAAGGCTGAATTGAAATCAGTCGTGCCTCGGGAACAGATATGTTGGATAATTGACTCAATGGTGTCTTCTGACCATAATAATCCACCATGATTGAATCTAATAATTCCGGATTAGCACGTCCGGTGCGAACACGGTTAACTTCCATTTGGGTATGCTTAACCGTTTGTTCCATACGGTGATCGGTATCCTTCTGAATTTCATCAATCATTTTATTACTCCCTAACTATTGTACCGATTTTCTCCCCGGAAATAATTTTCTTTAATTCGCCTTTATTATGGATATTGAAAACAATTAACGGCAGGTTATTTTCCTTACACAGCGTCATTGCTGTTAAATCCATTACGCGTAAGTTGTCTTTTATGACCTTACTGTAGGTTATTTCAGGGTATTTCACAGCGTCCGGATATTTCATAGGATCCTTATCATAGACACCGTCAACCTTAGTTCCTTTCAGAACAACTTCAGTATTCAGTTCTGCAGCGCGTAAAGCCGCCGCTGAATCAGTAGTAAAATAAGGATTACCGGTGCCACCGGCAACAATAACAATTTTCCCTTGATCAAGCGCTGTTAATGCTTCAGCTCGATTATAAGGTTTAATCAGCTTATCAATATTGATAGCAGACATTGCAATAGCAATACAGTTCGCAGACCGTAATGCCTGTTCAAAAACAATAGCATTCATAACCGTGCCCAGCATCCCCAAATAATCTCCGGTCACTCGATCCATGCCTGTTTTACTTAATTTAATACCACGAAAGATATTCCCTGCCCCAATGATGATTCCGATGCCAATTCCTAAATCATAAATAGATTTCACTTCCCGGACTAATTCATCCACACTGACATTATTAATACCAAAACCCTGTTTACCGGCCAGAACTTCTCCACTCAACTTGAGCAAAACACGCCTGTAAACAGGGTTCGACATTTTAAATAAAACTATATTTAGTTTTTACTAGCAGGAACAGCCTCTCCGATCTCATAGCGGGTAAATCGATTAACTTCAATCTTTTCCCCCAATTTGGCTACGATTTCCGTTAGCAAATCGGATACTTTTTTATTGGGATCTTTGATAAACGGTTGCTCCAGAAGACAGTTTTCCTGATAAAATTTTTCAATTCTGCCAGCTACAATTTTTTCTAATATATTAGCGGGTTTTCCGGTATCTTTGGCTTGGGCCAGGAAGATGTCTTTTTCGTGGTTTAGAATGCTGACATCGATACCATCACGACCGATTGCAATTGGATTGGTAGCTGCAATCTGCATCGCTATATCTTTGCAAAGTCTTTGAAAATCCTCAGTTTTTGCGACAAAATCAGTTTCACAACCTATTTCCGCTAAAACTCCCAGACGGCCACCGGGATGAATATATGGAAATACCAGACCATCTTTAGCCTGGCGTACACCTTTTTTCTCAGCTTTAGCGATACCGGATTTTCTAAGATTCTCGATTGCTTTTTCCAAGTCGCCATTGGCTTCCATAAGCGCCCGTTTGCAATCCATCATTCCTGCACCGGTTTTCTCACGTAAGTCTCTTACCTGTTTTGCGTCAATATTCATTCTACTTCTCGTCCGATTTATTTTTGACACTAGGTTTGGATTTTTTTTCAGCGGGTTTTTTTACTACTTTTTTAGGTTTCTCATCGGATTTTTCAGCAGTCTCTTCAGATGCCTTGGCTTTCTGTACTGCTGCTTCTTCTGCTTCCTTTATCTTCGCAGCCTCTTGAATTGCGGCTTTTTCAGCTTTTTCAGCTTCTTTGGCCTCTTGGATTTCTTTAGCTATTTGAATTTTCTCTTTGCGAACTCCAATAATAACTTCGGCAAGACTTGAGATAATCAACTGGATTGTACGAATTGAATCGTCGTTTGCCGGTATCGGATAGGCAACTTTTGTAGGATCAGTATTACTGTCTACCAGACTAACAACTGGGATTTCCAGTTTTTTTGCTTCAGCTACTGCTGTAGTTTCAAAATTGGTGTCAACCACAATCACTGCATCGGGCAAGCGCCGCATATCTTTGATTCCACGATGCTGATCCGCTAACTTAATTCTTTCGCGATTGAGCATCTGGACCTCTTTCTTGGTGAGGTTTTCATAGATGCTGGAGCCTTCTTTCTCGAGCATATGCAGACGCTTAATACTTTTTTTAATGGTCATGAAATTAGTGAGAGTTCCGCCAAGCCAACGCTCAACCACATAAAACATTCCACAACGATCGGCTTCCTGCTGAACAATTTCACGAGCTTGTTTTTTGGTGCCAACGAATAATATCTCGCCACCCTTATCAACAATACTCCTTATAAATTCAGCCGCTTTTTCAAACTGATGAACGGTCTCCTCCAGATTAATAATGTGAATTCCGTTCTTTTCCATTAAAATATAAGGTTTAAAACTGGGATGCCACTTTCTGGTCACATGACCAAAATGAGCGCCAGTACTCAGTAAATCTTCGAAATTAATTGATGTCATAAATTCTATCGTTTTGAGAATTGGAAATGTTTGCGAGCACCAGGTTGGCCATATTTCTTACGTTCAACCACTCGTGAATCGCGTGTGAGTAAGCCGGCTTTTTTTAATACCGGTCTGAAATCTTCACTGACCTGAATCAGGGCTCTGGCAATTCCTAAACGAATTGCTCCTCCTTGACCAGTCAGCCCACCACCATTTACATTTACGGTAATATCATATGAATCGCGTTGTTCAATGGCTTCAAGGGGTTCAACCACGGTTCGGCTAATAGTGTCCCGGCAGAGATATTCCTGGTAGGGACTTCCATTAACCAGAATGTTACCTTTGCCAGGCATTAAGTAAACCCGGGCAACCGCTCTTTTGCGGCGGCCGGTTGCCTGATATACTGCTTTTATCATTTAAATATCCAATATTTTTGGTGTTTGGGCTTCATGCGGATGTTCGGCACCGGCATAAACCTTAAGATGGTTCAACATCTTGCGGCCTAAGCTATTATGAGGTAACATCCCCTTGACGGCATTTATCACAATCCGATCAGGATGGACACGGCGCAAATGCTGGAAATCGGTTACAGTAACACCACCGGGATAACCAGAATGACGAAAATAGGTTTTATCGTATTCTTTGTTACCAGTTACGTGAATCTTCTCGGCGTTGATCACAATAACATGATCGCCCATATCCATATTTGGACTGAAATTAACTTTATGCTTACCACGCAGAATCTGTGCGATTTTGCTGGCTAAGCGTCCTAAAGTACGGCCGTCGGCATCAGCGACAAACCACTGTCTTTCAATATCGTTTGCTGAAATTGTATTTGTTTTCATATTATCCACTTCGAAAATAGCTGCCAAAAATATGATTTTTTAGAATATTAAGGCAACTGATATTCTACTATTTATTTACCATTTTCACAATTTCACTATATATTCAGAATCTGATATATTATTTGCGAAATTTGATTACTCTGTAACTTTCCAGAATGACCCACACCGCTGCTTGCAGCGGGTCATCAAAATGACTGTGTTATCTTTACTATAGTAGCCAGCTGTAAAGAATTAAACCTGGCAGATTTCACTTCACCCTTCAAATGAATACAGAAATCTGTGTAACCTGCGATTGCAATGAATTAAATTGTAGCTATTCGACCCTTACTGATGGTATACCGGATCTTGCCAATTAATTCGTGACCTAGGTAAGGCGAATTTTGAGATTTGGAATGAATATCGTCTTTACTGAAAATTACTTTTTCTCTTCGGTTAAGTATCGTCAATTCTGCTTCTTTTCCAATTTTTAACAAATCATCATCGAAGCTCATTATCTGGCGAGGATTTACCGTAAGCATTTTAATCAAATCAATGAAGGGCAGCTCATTTTCTTCCACTAATACCTTGTTAACCGCGCCAAAACAGCTTTCCAATCCAATCATGCCAAATGGTGCCAGATCAAATGTACCTTCTTTTTCTTCGATCGTATGGGGAGCATGGTCAGTGGCGATACAATCAAAAACACCGTCTAAAACCGCTTTTATCAAAGCCAGTCGATCTTCTTCACTGCGAATTGGTGGCGCTACTTTCAAATTAGTATCAAATGATTTTAAGGCTTCGTCATTAAAGAAAAGATGATGAGGCGTCACCTCGGCGGTTATCCATGGGGAAGCAATCTTAAATTTCTTTATCTGATTTGCCGCACCGGCCGTTGAAACATGGGGAACGTGTAGTTTGGATTTTGTCAAGGCTGCCAGTTCAAGGTCGCGATAGACCATCGTTACTTCAGCCAAAGCCGGATTTCCCGACAGGCCTAGTTCAGTTGACACAAGTCCCTCATTCATAAGTCCGTCATATCTGAGTTCAACATCCTCGGCATGATTAATAAGCGGGACGCTAAACATACTAGCATAATCGAGCGCCATTCGCATAACATAACCATTTGTAATTGGCATTCCATCGTCACTGAAAGCAACGGCTCCCGCCTTAAACATACCACCCATTTCAGTCAATTGCGTGCCCTTTTGTTGCTGAGTAACAGCACCAATCGGATGAATATGCGCAGGCAGAGACTGCGATTTATCAACGATATATCCAATAGCTTCGGGATTATCAAGGGGTGGATTGGTATTTGGCATTACGCACACTCTGGTGAAACCACCTGCCAGCGCGGCATTGCTGCCCGATGCCAAGGTTTCCTTATCTTCCCTGCCTGGTTCGCGAAAATGGACGTGGATATCACAAAAACC
>JABMPO010000096.1 GCA_013203015.1 Fidelibacterota bacterium | reverse complement strand
CTAAAACAGCTAATATCAGTGAATTCACATTGGTACCTTAGTTATTCATTTCAAATGAGATTGATTGCTTTCTGTCAGGCTAAAATATCGGTCTATTTATGGAAAAAATAAAAGGGTATTATGGTCGCAATGCAGGCTATTATTGCATAATTTGGTGTTGATTAAGTTGTAAAAATGGTGAGTTAAAGTAGCTATAATTATCTGAGGCAAATATTTTATGGAAAATGAACTGGTTACACCGACGCAATTAAAGCGCAGGAAATTTCTCAAACAGGCCAGCGCAATCGCCTCCGGGTTGTTGGTCTATCCACTTTTCTCCAATGATTTAATGCAACGCGCCCGGTTTTGGGAAGACGAAGGCACATTGCCAGAATTAGCCAATTGTAAAGATTTTATGTCAGATATTTCTTTCGCTCTGCCGCGTGCCCGCAACGCCTGTCATCCGGCCTTAACCTATGTTAATGATGGCCGGTTGTTTTTAACCTGGACTGAACATGATTCCCAGACCGAGCAATTATACGGTTGTTATTGCACTTTTGACGGAAGTTTTGATCAGCCGGTTAAACTAAGCTCGGAAGGTCAAATAAATTCTCGATCGCAGGTTTTCTCAACTCAAAATGGATTATACATCTTCTGGATCACCGGACAGGGCGCCCGCAGACAATTGGTATACCGACAATTGAATGGCGCTAGTTTTTCTGACATCAATTTGATCACTGAAAATGAATCAGCAGTTTCTTTTCCGGCTATCACCCAGATTGAAAATAATGTCTTTTCAATTGTGTGGCAGGAATTCAACGGGAAAAATTCCTTAATAAAATATAGAGGACTAAATAATTCTCAACTTGACCGAGAGATTATCATATCTGATCCGGAGGTCAATTCATTCCACCCGGCAATTGCCGGAAATAGTGCAAAAAATTATATCAGCTATGAAGAATACCAGTCCGAGAATGGTTTTCAAATATTTCTAAAGGAACTGCACAATAATTCAATAATCAATTCCCATCAGGTAACCAGCCGCGGCGCTCATAATATTTTTCCATCCCTGGCTTTTGACCAGAATAAGCAATTGTGGATTGCCTATCAAAGTAATCGCTGTGAAAAGACCGGCTGGGATATCCCGCGTTGGATATATCTCAAAACATTGAAAAAAAATAGAATCTATTCTTACGATGGAAGTATTCCGGGATTGAATCTTGATAAAAAATCCACCGATCAAAGTATGGAATTTCCTCATTTGACCAGCATGGATGACGGTAGACTGGTACTGCTGGGACGGCCATCGCATAATTTTGCAGTCCAAAGTCAATTAACGACCGGTCTTTCCCAGCCCTATCGATTCCCGAACGATGGTTGGGGAGGGCGGGGGCAATGGGTCGATACCGTTGTTGCCGGTCAGTCTCTGTGGACAATTCGGCGTGATCTGCGGAAAATAATTCTTCAGAAACTTGAATTTGAGCCGTTACCTAAGAAGGTACAATCGATCCCGGTTAAATTAAGCCGAAACGTAAAAACCAGCATCAGTGATCACATGTATAGGCACTACGATTATCCGCAAATTCAAGACAGAAATGTTTATTTCGGCGATTTGCATCATCATAGCGGCTACTCGGATGGTACTGGCGATCCGGAGGAATTTTACGCCCGATCCCGCGATTTATTAGGTGATGATTTTGCCGCGCTGACGGATCATGATAATTTTATCGGGAAACCCCTGCAGCCATTTGACTGGCAATCAATGATCGATTGTGCCGGTTTTCATAATGAATCGGGCCGTTTTGTTACTTTCAATAGTTTTGAATGGACAACCGCTCGCTATCCCAAAGGAGCCGGTCATAAGAATATCTATTCGATTGCTGATAATCTGCCCATGCTTGACCACACAATCGATGGAAATCGCAGTACAATTGAAATATTTGAAAAGTTGAAGGAATTTAATGCCATTGCCATACCGCATCATACTGGCTGGACAGGAACAGATTGGGAAAATGCTGATGAGGAATTGCAACCGCTGGTTGAAATAATTTCAAATCATGGTTCCTTTGAATTCATGGGGAATAAGCCGCTCAAACACCGGGGTGGAATGGTTGGACATTTTATCCAAGACGGTCTGGCCCGCGGACTAAAATTCGGTTTTATCGG
>JABMPO010000095.1 GCA_013203015.1 Fidelibacterota bacterium | reverse complement strand
GTTTTATTCCCTCCGGTAATTGCGATCCCAGACTTAGAAAGCCACCAGTGTTTTCGGCATATTGGAAACGGATAGTGTCATAAAAATACCTGAATGTTGGATTGCCCTTGAGAGATTGTTGGGCAATAGATTTGGTTGCCTGATCGCAACCGATGCTGATCAGTAGGATAATTGCGATAAGCAGATATTTTTTCCAGTGCAACATGATCTTTGGATCATTTGATTTCATTGTTGATATCAAAATCTTTCAATTAATATAATTGACCAATCAATTTAAGTAATATTGATTAACTGAAATAATAAATAAAGTTAGGGCGATAGTAAATATTTACTAAGTTACTTTAATCTTCCGAATTACTTTTGTGAAAAGTCCCGGAGAAAGACGTTTTAAATAAACCATAATCTGTTCTTTTCCGGAGATAATGACTTCTTCTTTGCCAGCCTTCACGGCCTTTAAAATGCCTGCAGCGCATTCCTCAGCGGACATTCCTTTTTCGGTGGTTTTATCCATCGTGGCATGTTTAGAGCCATCACCGGTGAGGGCATTCAGGGAAGCGTTGGTCCGCACAAAACCAGGCATAATAGCATGGACTTTGATGCCGTCATCCCAAACTTCGGCACGCAGAGCGTCGGCGAAACCCAGAACGGCATGTTTGGATGAGGCATAAATGGAACGGAGGGCCGTGCCAAATTTACCGGTGAGACTGGAAATGAAAATGATGTTGCCGGATTTGCGTTCAATCATTCCAGGTAAAACCGCTTTGGTCAGGGCCACACCAGCGAAATAATTGGTCTCCATAATTTTTCGCACTACTGCCATGCTAGTGTCATTTATCAGGGAGCGTTGGGTAATGCCGCCATTATTAACCAGAATGTCAATCCGGCCAAACTGCTCCTCCATTAACCGGACATTATCGACCAATACATCGGGAAAAGTTAAATCCAGGGTTAACACTTGATGAAACGTTGGGTTGGCGCATTCCTGTTTCACTTTTTCCAATACCTCCGGTCGCCGCGAGGCCAGGATTATCCGGGCACCTTCTTGGCTGAATGCAATAGCCAGTGCACGGCCTATTCCTGAAGAAGCACCGGTAATCATGATGACTTTATCTTTGAATTCCAAAATGATATCCTTCGCAATAATCGGTTAATATTAGCGGAAATTAGTATTATTCGGGCTTTACAACCAATCAGTGATTCTTTTGCAGAACTATTGCGTTTTAAATTCATTCCGATTCCAGTAAGAATTAACGACCAAATAATAGCAGACAGAATTATTAACGGATTAATTTTTGATATCAAACATTTTGCTCTCCATGATGGCCCGGGCATCCGGACTACCGTGTTTTTCAAGGGTTGTCCGCTGAATTGCTGGTGGTGTCAAAATCCTGAGAGTCGCGGCTCGGAGATCGAAGAATTAACGATCAATGATAGTAGTCGAAACAGAAATGCTAGTATTTCTGTCCCGGAAACGGTGGGGCGGATGGTCTCCGTGTCTGGAATCATGGAAGAGGTTGAGAAGGACCGCATTTTTTACGATCAGTCTGGGGGTGGTATAACCATTTCTGGTGGCGAACCGCTCCTGCAACCGGATTTTTTAATTGAGTTACTGACAGCCTGTCGCAAGGAAGAAATCACAACGGCAATTGATACCAGTGGCTTTGCAGAGATTGAAATACTGGAGAGATTATTCGGATTGGTCGATTACTACCTGTACGATCTGAAACTGATGGATGAGGACCTGCACCGCAAAAACACCGGTGTATCAAACCAGAGTATTATTCATAATCTGGCCTGGCTGGCCGCAGAAGGGGAAAAAGTTATAGTTAGAGTACCACTTATTCCTGATATTACCGATACCAAAGAAAATTTGAAGGCCATTGCCCACTTTGTTAAATCTCTGGAATCTGATATTACTGTGGATTTATTACCTTTTAACCTGCTGGCCAAAGATAAATTTCATAGATTCAAATTGCCTAATAAGCTTATGAAAATGCAAACTCAGGCACCGGAGCAAATCGATCGGATGGTGGACTATTTCCAGACACTTGGGATTCCGGTAACAATTGGAGGGTAATCCTATGAATGAGAGAATCAAGCGCTTACGCGAGCAAACCTTGACTGCCATACCCGAAATTTCAATAGAACGCGGTAGTCTGTTGACCGAATTTTATCAGAGTGGCAGAAGTGAACAGGTTTCTGTTCCGGTGGCCCGGGCTTTGGCTTTTAAATATCTGCTGGAGCACAAAACTATTTGTATCAATCCTGACGAATTGATTGTAGGTGAAAGGGGACCGGCGCCCAAAGCAACTCCAACGTACCCGGAAATATGCACCCACTCAATTGCGGATCTGGAAATCTTGGATACCCGCGCAAAGATTCCTTTCCGGGTCAGTAATGAGGTCAAGAAGACGCAGAAACATTTCATTAACCCATTCTGGCGTGGCCGCGCCATGCGAGATCGCATCATGGCAGAAGTTGATGAAGATTGGAAAAACGCCTATGCTGCCGGTGTTTTCACCGAATTTATGGAACAGCGGGCACCGGGGCATACGGTCTGCGACGATAAAATATATCAGAAGGGAATGCTTGATTTTCAACAGGATATTCAGGACAGTCTGGACAAACTGGATTTCAGTAATGATCCACGGGCGCTTGATAAGCGGGAAGAATTGCAGGCGATGTCAATCGCCGCTGAAGCACTAATATATTTTGCTAATCGCCATGCTGACCTCGCTGAGCAGTTGGCCGTTGCTGAAACTGATCCGATGCGGCAAGCAGAGTTGGAAAATATTACAAAAATTTGTCGAAAGATTCCTGCTCATAAGCCAGAGTCATTTTATGAAGCCCTACAATATTATTGGTTTGTCCATCTAGGCGTTATCACTGAATTGAATACCTGGGATTCTTTCAATCCCGGGAGGCTGGATCAACACCTGCTGCCGTTTTACCTTCAGGGCTTAGAGGACGATTCGCTGACCGAAGAATCGGCCCGGGAATTATTGCAAGCCTTCTGGATAAAATTCAACAACCAGCCAGCGCCACCCAAGGTTGGAATAACTGCCAAAGAAAGTAATACCTATACTGATTTTTGTCTGATTAATTTGGGTGGTCTGACCGCACAAGGACAGGATGCGACCAACGAATTATCATATCTGATTCTCGATGTGATTGAAGAAATGCGCTTGTTGCAACCCAGTTCAATGGTGCAGATCAGTAAAAAATCTCCTGATAAATTGCTGAAACGAGCGTTGCGGATTATCAAAACCGGGTACGGTCAGCCATCGCTGTTTAATACCGATGCAATAGTCGCTGAACTGATTCGCCAGGGAAAATCGATTCAGGATGCTCGTTCCGGTGGTGCCAGTGGGTGTGTGGAAGCAGGCGCATTTGGGAAAGAAGCTTACATTCTGACCGGATATTTTAATATACCAAAAGTATTAGAAATAACTCTGAATAATGGCTTCGACCGGCAAACCGATAAACAGATTGGACCGGAAACCGGTAAACCTGAAGACTACCAAAACTTTGATGATTTATATTCTGCATTCGAAAGTCAATTGCAGCATTTTATCAATATTAAATTAAAAGGGAACCTGATAATTGAACGCTTGTGGGCTAAATATCTGCC
>JABMPO010000094.1 GCA_013203015.1 Fidelibacterota bacterium | reverse complement strand
TGCTACTGATTTTGAAAATACTTCCGATATGCGAAGTAAGCTGCTCGATGAAACTCCAAGGTTTGGTAATGATAACGACTATGTTGATGAGCTGGCGATCAGGGTATTTGAATCATTTTTCCAGGCAGTGGATGGTAAACCAAATGCCAAAGGCGGGCATTTCCGAATTAATCTTCTGCCAACCACATCCCATATTTATTTTGGCAGTGTTATTGGCGCAACACCTGATGGCCGTCAGGCAGGAAAACCACTGTCGGAAGGTATTTCGCCTGTTCAGGGAGCCGATCGAAAGGGTCCAACGGCGGTTTTAAAATCGGCTGGGAAACTGGATCATATACGAACCGGCGGAACGCTGTTAAACCAAAAATTCTCCCCTCAGTTAATGGCTGACGAAATCGGTATCAATAAAGTGGCAGATTTAATCCGGTCGTATTTTCGCCTGGACGGTCATCACATCCAGTTTAATGTGGTAACCGCCGACACATTGAAAAAGGCGCAGAAAAATCCTGATGAACATCGTGATTTAATTGTGCGAGTTGCCGGCTACAGTGATTATTTTGTGGATCTGACGGAAGAATTGCAAAATGAGATTATTCGGCGTACTGCACATGATCTATCTTGATTAAATGTACTAATCAGTTGAGATCGTTTTCCGATTGATTCACCTGTGTAATCATTGCTTTACCTGGAATGCGCTAAACAGAATAGACTTGGAATGAGGGAGGAACTGTCACCAACACTTTGAGTGTCAGTGACAGTTCTGGTGCAGAGTGTCTGACAGCATGCTGGTCAGATCATTTGAGTGGACAACGGAAACATTTGTAGCAAATCCATTATTTTTGCATCAATTATGATTAGCGCATGTGTGAGGTGGGTTTTGCTGGGTATATCATCCAATTGTTCTTCAGATGGTAACTTTAATTCGATCGGCGCCAGGTAATTATGCTCATTAATCTGGTCTATCAATTTTCGGCGTGTATCGATTAATTTTTCGAACGTTTTTTGATAGGTGTTACTGACAGTTTTTTCAATTATATCGGCGCGTCTGACCAATGACAGAAAATACTCCTGTTCTTCATGCAGTAGGCGTTTTATCTGGCTGTTAGTTTGAAAGTCTGGATACACGGCGATACAATTCCTTTTATTTTGGTTTTCAATCTGAATTAGTGCTGTTATAATAATCGGGAAAACTAAATAACAACTTAGGATTTGGATTTTATTTTAGATCATAATTATAAAGATTTGCTAAATGTAAACAAATATGATAGTATTTCACTAAATATGATAAATCAAATCTGTCAATGAGCTGAATAATTATTAATTTGATAAAGTGAACAAAACAGAAAGGAATTTTTTTTAATGCCCCGTGAACCAATTTAATGTATTTTTTACCCGCTCATATTAACGGGAAATTAAAATATGAAACAAAAAATATTGATCGTTGATGACTTGGAATCAATCCGCGAATTAATGCGTGACACATTTAGTAAAAAAGGCTTTGAAGTTTATACCGCCGAAAGTTCAGAAGAGGCATTACCAATAATCAACAGCGAGAATGTACAAATCCATTTTTATGACTTACATCTACCCGGGATGAATGGAACCGAACTATGTCGTGAGGTCAGGAAAAAACGACCAGTAGATTTAATATATGCTATGACCGGACATCCCTCGATTTACGCTCTCGTTGAATGCCGGGAAGCCGGGTTTGACGATTATTTCATTAAACCATTCGATATAAGAATTATTATAGACACCACGGAGCGTGCTGTAGAAACCCTTGAACGCTGGAAACGTCAATAATATTTTAGAATTTCCACTATTTATAACACCGTTTGTTTATTCTAAACAATTTTAAATTTAAATTTTACGTATGAAAAATGCATTCAATCTCCCCTGGCGGCTAATGGCTGCCACCCTGTATGGACCACCTCGCGATGGTAAAATTATGGGAACTCTCAATGTTGATGTAACCGCTATTGATAAATACATAAAAGATCAGCGGCGTCAGGGAAATAAACTGACTCTAACTACTTTTGTCGCAGTTGCTATTGGTCGCGCCTTAGCGAAATATCCTGAAATAAATTGTCATATCAGGCGTGGGAGATTAGTACCCCGCGAATATATTGATGTCATGGTGACAGTTGGCATCAAGGGCGGGGCAGAGATGGCTGCAGTTCGAATCAGAGATGCCCATGAGAAAACTGCCAGCCAAATTGCCGGGGAAATACGGACAATGGCTTTCGAATCCCGGCAAGGGCAGGAAAGCAAGGTTATGCAGAATAAATACACGCTTACTAAAATTCCCTGGCCAATTCGTGGCTGGATCTATAAACTGATTCGCTGGCTAGTGCATGATCTGGGAATTAACTTAGGATTTATGGGGTACTTGGATTCAGCATTCGGTTCAATTGTGTTGTCCAATATCGGAACCATCGGATTAACAACCGGCTTCCCGGCATTATTACCGGCAGCTAAAATTCCAGCAGTAATAAATATGGGTAAATGCGAATTGAAACCGGTCGTTCGGTCTAAAGAAGTGGTTGTACGGTTGATGTTGCCGCTGTCAGCCACATTCGATCATCGGATTGTAGACGGATTGCACGCCGGTAAAATGGCGAGCACGGTCGCCAGGTTGTTAGCGAAACCTGAGGAACTTGACCAATCCCCTCGATGATTTATGGTTTTGGTACTACTCGTTTAAACTGTAGATAACCAGTTACCCGCCAGATAACCACAGCGATTACCAAGTATATAATCAGGATTCCTAAAGCGATCCAATAACCTTCGATGGCGTTTTTATAGAAGGCAGTCGGCACGTTTAAAACCACGAGCAATGGTATTCCCAGAAAAAGGGTAATTCCGCTGCCGTAAACCGCATCTTCCGCTACAGGAGTCTTAAACTCCGGATCAACCACACGCAATAATACCAGAGCTGAATTTATTGTTCCGGTCATTTCGCCAAATAATTCAACAAAGCGTTCGAAGTGATAATCATCAAATGCTCGGTAACAGAAATAATAAAGAATGCCAAATGTTGCCGGGCCAGCTAATATTGACATAAACAGAATTGAGCGCCAGTACTGTCCCACAATCGTGATGCTGATTGCGGCCACGGCCCCTACTACCAGATAATCCAGAAACACGCCCATCCAGCGAGTCATTAGTCCGGAATCAATTACATACGCTGTCTTGGTTTTATCAAATATTTTCCTTACCAACAATGCAATCAGTAAACCAAAGACAAAATGGAAAGACCAGATTGTGGCTACAAAATCATGAGCGCCCACATTTTCAAGTAAAGTTGTAAAAGCATAGCAAAAACCATAGGTTAACAGGTAGATAAAACCGATTAAACCGAATTGGAAAGCCATTGATTCGATTGCTTCTGAAGACATGGGCAGATGTCCAGCAACAGGATGTTCGGTTTCCTTGTTGATCCCAATACGCATATCATAGGTGATATGGTCAGTTGATTTTATCAGGGCACTTTGGCCAGTGCGGATTCCCCAGTGGATAATTGCCATCCCGGCAAAGAAAGCAAACAAATAGCCGATTGCCGCAAAAGTTAACCCAACCAGGCCACCACCTTCAAAACCCCAATGTTCCCAACTATTGCCCATGGCATAGGCCAGGCCCGGTCCCATGCCAAAGCCCAGGGGAACCAGCAATCCAATCCCGGCAAACAGGTCCGGTTCGATTGTATAAATCAGGATAAAAGCCACCAGTAAACCGATAGTAGCCTGAACGATATAGGAAGATAGGGAAGCAAAAGCTTTGCTTAAGGGACCCTTGCCCCATTGCTTTTTTTCTTGTCGCAAACCCAGGGAAATAAAAGTCAGGGCTAACAGATGGTAAACATACACTCCGAGCCGTTCAGATGGCAGGTCGACCAATCCCAATCCCTGGCTGGCAATCAGCAGACCAATGGCACCGGCGATCAAATTATTGGGGATTAGAAAGCGCTGGAAAAACTTTATATAACGTCGCAACAGGGTACCAATGAGGATGAATGAACTCAAATAGAGGAAGTCAAGTACGACAGCGCGCAGATTAACATCAAGGTCCCAGGGATTCATAACTCGCTCCTGATTTTTCTATTAATTATGTTTTATTCGTATCGTTTCCAACTGATCAGGCCGGTGGCTTTCCAGATTATACTGATGATCAGCCAGTATGCTACTATAATTCCCAAAGTTATAACATAACCCTTGACGGAATTATTGAAAAATTGCATGGGAATTCCCAGTGAAAACAATAGGGGCAAGCCCATGAATAAGGAAATTCCGCTACCATAAACCGCATCTTCAGCTACGGGCGTTTCGAACTCGGAATCGAGCACCCGCAGTAAAATCAGACCGGAATTAGTTGTGCCGGTGAATTCGCCAAACATTTCCACAAATCGTTCGAAGTGGAAATCGTCAAAGGCCCGCCAGCAGATCCAGTATAAAGTGCCAAAGGTGGCTGGACCGGCGATTAGTGACATGATCAGCAGCGCTTCCCAATACTGGCCAACAACTTTTAGGCTGATAGCGGCAATGGCCCCCACAATCAAATAATCGAGAAATACTCCCATCCCGCGGGTCATTAGTCCTTTATCAATAATATACGAACGTCCTGACAGATCCAGCAATTTGCGGACGATTATGGCAATTATCAGTCCGAAAACAAAATGGAACGACCAGAAAATATCGACAAAATCGTGCAAATTAGCGTTGGCGAGAGGAATCGTAACCAGTGATATAAATCCGTAGGTAAGCATATACACAAAACCGATCAAACCAAGATGAAATGCCATGGGTTCAATGGCTTCGGTGGACATGGGCAAGCGTCCGGCAATGGGATGATCCTGGGCTTTGTAAATACCAGTTTGCATTTCTTTGGTAATATGTTCAGTGCTGCGAATAGTATTGCTTTTTTTAGTACGAATACCCCAGCGAATGATTGCAATCCCGGCAAAATAGGCATAGATAAAACCAATTGCCGCAAAGGTAACCCCCACAGTACTGCCGCCGGTAAATCCATATTGTTCCCAACTGCCGCCCATGCTAGCTGCCAATCCGGGTCCCATGGCAAAACCCAGGGGGAGCAATAACCCGACGCCGAGGAAAAGATCGGGTTTGATTGTGTACATCAGGATGAAAGCAACCACCAGGCCAATTATTGCCTGCAAGCAGATGATTGATAATCCGGCAAAACTTTTGCTCAATGGTCCACGACCCCAATTAGATTTTTGTTGTCGTAATCCCAGAGCTATGAAAGTCAGGGCCAGTAAATGATAAATATAAGCGGTCAGACGTTCATTTGGCAGATCGATCCAACCCAACACTTGAGTACTGAAAATCAAAGCGATAAAACCGCCGATTAGATTATTAGGAATCAGAAAGCGCTGAAAAAATTTGATATAGCGGCGGGCTAGCGTCCCCACCAGGATGAAAGTACTCATATACATAAAATCGAAAATAAACTCCACCATAGTAACTTCCATTTGCCAGAATTTCATGATATCCCTTTCACTTGATCATTAGACAATCTTTATCAGAATTTTCAAAGATACTACCTTTCCCCGGTTTTTATTGGATTGGATTGCAAACGGACTTCCCCAAGGTTGTTTTGACTCTTCCCCAAACCAAAGGCGAATATATGACATTAAGTATTTACAGGAAAGCTGCAATTTAGGTACTAATATGACCAATACTGACTTTGATTCTATCTATTGCCATTGCTAAAATTGCGCGCTTTAAGAGCCAATTATCATTGACAATTTGGAGGCGTCGCAGAGCGGTTGAATCCACCGGTCTTGAAAACCGGCAAGGGTTTACGCCCTTCAGAGGTTCGAATCCTC
>JABMPO010000093.1 GCA_013203015.1 Fidelibacterota bacterium | reverse complement strand
GGAAAAAGATCCGGTATATTGATTTCATGAAAACCCTGAGCAAGTTCTTCAGCCAGATCTAGCTCGATATAATTATCAAAATCGTGGAAGTGGTGCAAATAGATTTTCCCATTTTTCAAATCATAGATATTGGAATACTGAGTGATTTCCTGCTGCACTGCCGCCAGAATTTGGCGACATCGTTCAATATCAATTTGATCGCTGGTTTTAATCAATTTTTCAATTTCATTATAGCGCCAGTCCTGTGCATTCTCGTCAAGAAAATCTGATTGGTGCGAATCAGTGCAAATCTGATAGAATTGACCTTTGAAAATAACGGTATCACTTTCCATGATTACGGCATCGGCATTCTGGTCGACAACTAATACTCTCCCAGTCTTAAACATTTCCAGACTATCTTGATCCAACGCGGCCAGCACTTCGCCGATCGTTGCACAATGAGCCATAATTTTATCAAAATTTGAGCCGGGATATTGTGATTTAAGAACGGATTTTCTGGTCGGTCCATATGGATCGGTAAAATGTTCCATGACCAATCCCGCTTCATTCATTGCACCGACCGGATAAAGATCACCGTAGCCAAAATAGACCCGGCCGTAATCGTCAGCGAGGGATGGTTCGAACCAAACCCGGCTGTCGCTGTCAAACCAATCATCATTCTTACCAACGAATACAGTTGAATCGGTATTGATTACAAATCCCGAACAGGCCATTACAGCATTACCACAAACAACTGCAATCAACAATAATTTATAATACAGTTTTGATTTAACCGATAAGTCCACGCATAAATATAATCAAGTGGCGGAATATGATAAATAGTAGATAAAGAAAAGCCTCAGCTTTGGTAATCCTCCGGGTGAACTAATGCCGATGAAGATCTTTATGCATGATTTTTCTAGTGGCATGCAGGCGGTCGTCCGCCGGGAGATCGATCAATTTTCGATTGATATTCTTATCTTTTTCAGCCAGCAATAGTTTTGCCATGTAGTCGATTATACTGGGCGGGAAAATCCCATCGCGCTCATAAAGTGCTCTTTTTTCCAGAATCACTTGCGAAGATTCCACACAACTGAAGGGTAGTTTTGGTAAGTTTTTCAACAATTCCTTATTCTTGAAAATATTGCCTTTTACTTTCAAATCGTTCGCTAATTGCAGAGATTCAGGATTATTTAAGCCCCAGTCGGCTGACATTGTGATTCCCGCCAACAATAGATATACCATTGCACTGCCATCGGGACTGCGTAATTCGATTGTTTGACGCCCTTCTTTATCAACATAATCAGCATCATGGGGATTGAGTGTTTTTCCGAGACCACTTTGCTTTGCCCAACCCAGGGGAACCCGAATCATTGCGCTACGATTGCGCTCACTCCAGCAAATGTTGGTTGGCGCTTCCTGATTGGGAACCAACCTCAGATAGGCCGATGAAGTGGTGTTCCCAAAGGCGGTCAATGAATCAGCATATTTGCATAATCCGCCAATGGCCCCTAAAGCGGTTTGTGATAATTCGCCGTCTGCACCAGCCATAATATTTATGCCATTTTTCATAATAGCCATATGAATATGCATCCCGTTTCCGGCAACCCCTTCTTCCAGCTTTGGTGCAAAAGTGGCTACGCAATCATATTTATAGGCAATATTTCGAATCAGCCAGCGGGCTAACGCCAAATTATCACCGGCTTCAACTACCGGTCGCGGTAAAAATTCAATCTCAATTTGCTCAGCCTGCTTGCCTTGGATCTCATCCAGATCACTGCGAATACTCTCGATATAGCCAACTTCACTGTGGGCGTATTTTACCGATCCGGTTATCTGGGCAATATGGCGAACCATCTCATCTACTATTTCACCACTCTTTACATAGGGTGCAGCCGCATGGTAGCCCTGTTGATTAGATGTTATATAAATATTGGATTTCGGTTGATGAATGAGAAAAAATTCCAATTCCCCCATGGCATGCAGATCAAATCCGGTGTTTTGTGTGAATGTATCTGACGCTTGCTGTAAAATATTATCCATGGCGAATGACGCCGGCTGGCCTTCATGGGTCAGATAACGACAAATAAAATCCAGGCTGGCTGAATCAAAAGGATTCAAGAAAGCAGTCCGGTAAACCGGAACAACATACAGGTCCGATAGAGATGTATCAACTAAACCTTTAAAAATGGATGATCCGTCAACCCGCTCGCCTTCCGCAAGAATCCGTTCCGCCTGCAGAATATTGGAAACAGGCAATTTCAATTCCTTCAATTTGCCATCGAGGGCAGTATAATGAAACGTTATCTTCTCAATTTGCTTTTCATCGATAATTTTCAATAAATCAGCCCGGTTGAATTCTGTTGGGTTCTTATCCAGAATTTTAGCAATTGGATTAGCCAGGGCATAAGTATGACTCATGGGATTCTCTTTCAAGTTTGCACTCGTTTCAATATGCGTCCAATGGATAAAAAATGCTCGGGATTCTGTGACATTTTTTTGACTCCCAGCCAGGATAATAAAGCACCAACTGCCCCGCCTCCCAAACCGATAATAAAAAGTAACAACTCATTTAGTGAAGGGTAAATCAGATGAGTTGAAAATAGAATAGTTATGAATCCAATCAAAGGCGGACCATATTGCAATAACGATAATTTCAGCAGGAGATTGCCTCCCTCACGCACCTCCACCAAATCGCCCACAGCGGCATTGATTTCATTATAAGCGGTTATCGTCTTGAGTTTGTCGGTACCCGGTGCACACAGGACTCGTGCACCACAGCTTTCGCAGGCTTCCCCCGTTTCTATTTCGATCTGAGCCTGGTCACCATCCAAAGCAACAACGATACCCTGATCGACAATCGAATCGCTCAATTAAGCAGCTACCTCCGACGTCTCTTCAGCTCCGAAAGTCTCAAATGCGTTGGTGGAACATTTTTCGGTGGGAATAACCGGTACCCGACCGTAAGTATCATAATTGATTTTGGCCAGGTTATCATCCATGATTATTTCACCTTCTTCCACAGCCCGGACGCACAAACCACAACCGACACAAGCTCGGATACAGACCTGTCGGGATACTTTCGGTGTATCATGATTATTACACAATATGAATAATTTATGGCTTTCAGGATGCATTTCAATAACAGCGCGAGGACAAATTTCAGCACAATTTCCACAACCGGTACATTTATCATCGATGACCACCGGCAAATTGTTATCATTCATATACATAGCATCAAATGGACAAACTTCCACACACTCGCCATAACCAATGCAGCCATATTCACATAAACGATCTCCACCACCCATTAAATGGGCGGCAGTACAGGATTGGATGCCGTCATAAATACCTTTTTTGGCGGTTTCATAATCACCACCGCGACAGATTACCCGCGCAATCAACCTTTCGCCGGTTTCCGCATCGACACCCATGATTCGAGCAATCGCTTCAGCTCCATCATCGGTATTGACCGGACAACCACCAATCAGCGCTTTTCCATTTACGACATTCTCGGCAAAATTTGCGCAACCGGGGTAACCGCAACCACCACAATTGGCGCCGGGTAATTCTTCCATTACTTCCGCGATCCGAGCATCTTCTTCCACATATAATTTCTTATTGGCGATTGCCAGACCAGCCGAAAACAACAGGCCTAACCCTCCCATACTTGCCATCGAAATGACTATGGCGTTAATATCCATAAATATCCTTTTATCATTAACCACAGAATGCGCTGAAGACGCGGAGTTAATTTATTATTTCTCATTAAATTCAAAATCTCTTTGTGTCCTCAGCGATCTCGGCGGTAAACCATCCTTAAATCAATCCGGCAAAACCCATAAAGGCCAGGGCAAGACTGCCGGCAACTATCATTGTGATCCCGGCACCCTGGAAAATCTTTGGCACCCGGGCCAGTTCCAGTTCTTCGCGGATACCAGCCATAATTACCAATGCCAGAGTAAAACCGATACCAGCGCCCAGCGCGTAAATAATACCTTCCACAAAACTGTATTCTTTGGCAACGGCAAATAAGGCCAGTCCCATGATTGCACAGTTGGTCGTTATCAAGGGCAGATAAATACCCAGCGCGCTGTACAATGGTTTGCTCACTTTTTTAATGAACATTTCCACTAATTGTACCAGGGAAGCGATCACCAGAATGAAAGATACCGTTTGAAGGATGCTGAGCCCGAAATTCATTAAAATATATTTATTAATCAGAAATGTTACGGCAGCCGTGATTGTCAGAACGAATGTGACCGC
>JABMPO010000092.1 GCA_013203015.1 Fidelibacterota bacterium | reverse complement strand
CCGGCCCTGGGTGTGATGGGGCGATCGTTCGAGAATTCTCTGGTAATGAAAGATAGCTGTTTCCCAATCGCGGGCATCGTAGGCTGTCTGCCCCTGACCAATATGCGCGTTAAGCAAGGCCTGGTTTAAATGATCATTGTCAGGGGTGGCTTTTAGAAGAGAATCTTCTCTGGTAATTAGCCAATCCGGGTCGCTTTGAGCAATTCGAGCAAAATCAGGTTTGGATGAGCTACATCCAGCAATCAGCAGTATCGAAACAATCGTAAAAAAGCGTAGTGCAATTTCCATATTTAAATTTACAAATTACTATCAGATTTTAAAAGCCGCCTGACGTTGACAAGCGGCTTTTTTCCAACAGAATATTCGCTTAATTTTGACATAGCAATGTGATAATCAAATATGGTTTATTAGGAATATCAGATGAAAAAAATCATTTTGGGGCGTACTAATCAAGAGGTCTCAACCATTAGTTTAGGCACCTGGGCTCATGGCGGACCCAACAAGGCGGGCGGCCGTGGAGTGGGTTGGGGCGGGCACGATGATAGTCTGGCGCAGCGGGCTTTGATACTGGCCTGGGAGAGCGGAATCAACCATTGGGACACAGCCGACGTGTATGGCAACGGGCATTCCGAAAAGTTGATCGGACAAACCTGGAATACGGTACCCCGGAACGATATATTCCTTGCTTCAAAAGTTGGTTGGGATCAGGGAGCATATCCCCATTTTTATCACCCGGATCAAATGCGGAAACAGCTGGAAAATTCCCTGCGACTGCTAAAAGTAGATCAACTCGATTTATATTATTTCCACCACTGTATGTTTGGTAAGCAGGAAGAATATCTCGGCGCGGCAATGGAAACCATGTTACGCTTCAAGGATGAGGGGAAAATCCGGTTCATCGGTTTGTCAGACTGGAATTTGTCTAAGATTATGAAGGTCGTTGATCAAATTAACCCGGATGTGATACAACCCTATCGCAATGTTTATGATGATGCTTACGGTGACAGTGGGTTGAAAAACTGGGTCGATACAAATCAAGTTGGAGTTGTCTTCTTTTCCCCGTTGCGCCATGGACTACTGACCGGCAAGTACGCTGGTCCAGCTAAATTTGAATCCGGCGATTTCAGGTCCACTGTCCCAGAATTCACAGACGCAGATTTCATTACTCGCATGCAGGAAAACAAACAAATGCTCAAAGATCGATTCCCGGATCACCCACAACCGGTTCTGTATGGATTAACCGGGGCTTTGCTTAGTGACGCTCCCACAGGATGTGTACTGCTGGGGCAGCGCAACCCGGATCAGGTTGCTGCCGCCGCCGCTCTGGGCGAACCCCTGAACGAGGAAGATTCACAGTGGGTCTTTTCCTTGTATTAATAGCGCGAAACCATTAATTGTGCAGGAAAACGCTAATGGCTTATAAAATCTATCAAGATCTCTCAGAAGTCGAAAGATATGCCAACAGAAGGTACCGGTCTTGGGATCAACGCTGGATCAGCGACCGTGAACAACGATTGGTCAAACAGCTTTTTCAGAAATATGAACTGGCTGGTGATATCCTTGATGTGCCCTGTGGCTATGGACGTTTTTTTCATTTATTAAGTGATTATGGAACCGTCCATGCGGCCGACCTGAATCACCATACCGTGGCCTATTACAATGAAAAGGTCTGCTCCGATCCTGCAGCCGTAGAAGCACCGGCTGATAAATTGCCTTTTGCTGACGGTCGCTTTGACGGTGTATTTTGCTTCCGCCTGCTACAACACATGCATAAATCCACTGAGCGGATTGCAATTTATCAAGAGTTTGCCAGGATTAGCCGAAAGTGGATCGTCGTGTCGCTATATATTTCAAGTTGGCTGCATTTAGCCCATCGGGCGATTGTGAAAATGCCTTCGCGAATTACAATGCTCTCTAAATCTGATCTGGTTGAGGAAGCCCGTACTGCCGGCTTGGAGCTGAAGGCTTTGTCTTCGGTCTTGCCCGGCCTACATGCTCATCGAATAGCATTATTTACCCGGCTTTAAGCGTTTAAGTGCTGCCTTTCGGCGACGATAAGCCAACAGCTGGCGGCGATGCTCCCAATAACCGTTTAACCAGTCGACCGGCGACCGACATTCAGTCGCATAAAAATCACAAAAAGCAGCCACCAGTGGCTGTTCAAACTGCGGCTGCCGACCTTTAAAGTTTAATTTGGCCAGATCACGCAATCTCTGGGAAACCGTCAGTCTTGAACGGATGACTGTTCTATTCAAGTCGACCAGATAAGTTTGCTGTTTTTCATCTATCAGTATATTTCCCGGTGTTAAATCGCGATGGAAAATCCCAGC
Source organism: Fidelibacterota bacterium (assembly GCA_013203015.1). Taxonomy (GTDB): domain Bacteria; phylum Fidelibacterota; class Marinisomatia; order Marinisomatales; family TCS56; genus JABMPO01. The sequence goes on along the minus strand of JABMPO010000092.1, from coordinate 3,525 downwards.
TTCGTGCATCCTGGCCAAACTTATTGCCAAGTCTTTAATCACCTTCCTGGCATCATTAATAGCGGGCTTACTATTTAGAAATTGCCGTAGTGAATAATGCTGTTCCAGGCTGTTTGTAATATAAACATTAGCTTGTATAAAACCTTTCTTACGACTAGTATAAACAAAGCGCGGCTCGGGGGTACGGACGCCAGCCTGCAGCAATGAGTTAGCGGTCTGCCAACTCAGCCAGGCTCGACTCAGCATGCCTGGAGATAAAAAATAATGCAATGGATTGCGCCAACCAAAAAGTTTAACTACAACCGGCTGCTCTTCCAGTGCAAGCCGGACGACGGTATTGACCTTCTGCTTATATATAGCCGTTGCCTGCGTCAACAGAAAATCTCTTCTCAATATCTCATCGATGGCAAGCCCCGAAGGCAGGCTTCCTGCGGTAAGAATCGGTGAAAATAATTGATTCAGGCGTTCCATCATAACAACCAAGTTAAAGCTAAACCACCATATAGTAGAATATTCTCCTTTGTATTTATTAAGACCAGCCTTACATTTTTATATCAGTAGCGAAGCTTCTTTATGAGTGAAAAACAAAAACATCCTTCAAGCCATGCCATCACCGGTTTTTTGCTGGTTATAATTGGCGGTCTTTTTTTATTAGACTCTTTAAACATTCTCCATTTTGGTCATTTCGTTGCCGGGTGGTGGCCCTTGATTTTAATAATAATCGGAATCTCCCAGTTCAAAAACAAGCAGCAGTCTGGCGGGACAATCTTAATTTTCATGGGAGTGCTGTTTTTATCCGCTACGCTTGATATAATCAACTGGGGCAGTATCTGGCGCTTCTGGCCGGTAGTTCTGATCATCGTTGGACTTCAGATACTTCTCAAAGCCAAAGGGCATTCAAGCTTATTCCATAAACTAGGTAAAAAGGTGAATGAAAATTATTTTAACCTTAGTGGAATTTTTGGAGGAGGCGATCATCAAATTGTCTCTCAGTCACTTGAGGGTGGTGAAGCGCTGGCAATCTTTGGTGGCTTAGATATTGACTGTGGTACTGCCAACCCGACGGATGAGTGCGTGTTTACTTTTACAGCCATCTTCGGTGGCATAGAAATTAGAGTCCCTAAAGACTGGCAGGTGATAACAACCGGCACTCCACTATTTGGTAATATCACCAATAAGTCCGGCTCCGGTGACGGTCACGCTACAAAGACCGTCAGAATAAATGGGACAGTTTTGTTCGGCAGTATTGAAATAAAAACTTAGGCGCGAGTTGCGTAATTATTAAAAAGCCGGACATTTACTGCCCGGCTTTTTAATTTCATATAATCAATGGTATGTACCCCAGGGCAAGCCCTGGCCCTTCTATTCCACCGCAAGCAACGGGGATTTTAACCTGTCTTTCTCTTGTCCGCCGTAGTCGTACGCAAAGGCGGATTAAAAGAACAAATAGGTGGCAAAAAGACCGCGAATATTGGTTACCCGTTCGTCATCAGATAATTCCTTTGGTGCCAGATTCTGCTCGTAGTCGCTGGCATACAGAACGCTGGTTATTTCAAGTTCAAATGCGAAACGAAGTTTTCCAACATTGTACACAGCCCGAGGGCTCAGGCGCCATAAACCGGTGATATTCGAGCTGCGAGCAAAAAAAGCTTCGGTCTGATTTGTTGTTTTATCGGAAGCAAGTCCAAGATTGCTGGAATATCCACCAAAGATACCTACGGTTATTGGCTTACCAACTGAGGCAATATCAAACCAAGCACTAATAGTTTGCAATGGCTGATAGTCCACTGACCCTGACACTGTGTCGGTGAGAACGGTATAACCACCCAACATCAATTGATCGGTCATGTCGCCACCGTAAACCATTTTACCGCGCAGGGCAAACTTTGAGCCAACCAGTTTTCCGTAACCAGTCAACACCAGCGACGACATTACATCAGCCGCGGCATCATGGCGGATGAAGCGCAGGTGTCCACCGGCGCCCACCAGCGCTTTGGCATTTCCCAGCTCAGCATTACCATGCAATCCGGGTAACCCGGACATCTGCTGCTTTACACGGCCGCCGTTTTCCTCGTAGGCGTCACGCTGCATGGTTGCTGCTCCAAATAGCGCTAAGTTATCGCCCATTTTTAGCGTATAGCGTATTTGTGGATTACGAGCAAAGGGTTGGAACGGCATTCCAGTATTAAAACTGACTGTTTGTGGATAGACCGCCGGGGTAAATAATGGTGACCAATACTGACCGATCAGTAATTGACTGCCGACCCAGTCCAGTTTGATGGTGGCATGACGCAGACGCAATTCGTCTTCATTGTCACCCGAGGCACCAAAAAAATCAGCTTCCAGCAAACCACTTACTTTAGCGCCCAGTGCTTCCGGAGCATTCATTTTTATTCGCACCCGCGACTGGAAATTGACCATATTGATATTGCTAACAGCATTCAAATCATTCCCCTCGCTATCTTTATCAATATCCTTGGGATAGAGGTGGAAATGGCCTTCCCGGGCTGAGGTTACCTGGCGGGTATCATAATAGCCATCAAATTTGATAAATCCGCTGATTTCTGAATTTACGGCGCTATCTCCGGCTGGCAGAAAGCTCGTTAATCCCATAAAATAAACAATGGCAAAAAAGAAAAAATTTGGTCTAGTCATCGTTGATCCCCCTTAATTGATAATGAAGTTGGGTGTTATTTGGTGTTTATATTTGTAGGTAATTTATCTAATAAAAAATGTCGCAAAATTTGCTGGTAAAAATTAAGCTACTCACTAAACTAAAAACAAGACCAGACATCTTGATTAAAATCGTTCAGCCTCTCTATTCATTAATAACTTAAAATAATTATTAATGCGAATTCCAGTTATTATAGTTTTACCTTTGGGCTTGTTGGCCGTCAGTACAGCCAGCATTTTTGTACGGATGGTTCCCGATTTACCGGCAATCACAATCGCTTTTTGGCGCATGGCGATCGCCAGTGCTATTCTATGGGTTATAACCCTGCCCGGACGGTCCAGTGGCTTATCATCGGTCAACCGTGGCCGGGTTATAGTTGCCGGCATATTGCTTGGTCTGCATTTTGCCTGTTTTTTCGGAGCGCTGAAATACACGTCCATCGCCAATGCCACTGTTCTGTCTACCATGGCTCCGGTATTTACGGTCATTATCGAACGTTTTGCCTTAGGTCGGATCTGGAGCAAAACGATCCTGTTTGGTTTGATCGCAGCCATTGGCGGTGCGGTAATAATCCAAGGCGGACACTTCGATTTCGGACAGGCTAGTACCACCGGTAATTTGCTCGGTCTGGCCGCTTCAGTTTTTATTGCCGCGGTTCTGCTCTTGACCGAACAAATCCGCAAAGACACGGCCGCACTGATATTCAGCCGAAGTCTTTATCTGGTTGGAGCGCTTACTATGCTGCTTATGATCGGTTTTACTGGTCAGTCGCTATTGCCGGCCGCTAGGATTGATTTTCTTTGGCTAATTCTACTGGGGATTATTCCCAATGTTTTCGGACATACCAGCTT
>JABMPO010000091.1 GCA_013203015.1 Fidelibacterota bacterium | reverse complement strand
TATTGACGCAACTGATGGTCCGGTGATAATTGATGAAGGGGTAGTTATTGGCGCCGGAGCATCAATATTGGGTCCGGTCTATATTGGTAAAGACTCTCGGATCTCCGCTAACGCAAATATCCGCCCCGGTTCGATTTTCGGACCAGCCTGCAATGTGGGGGGGGAAGTTGTAAAATCAATTTTCCAGGGCTATGCGAATAAATCTCATGGCGGTTTCATTGGTAACAGTTATTTGGGCGAATGGGTAAATATCGGCGCCGGGACCAACTGCAGCAACCTGAAAAATAATTACCGGTCAATTAAAGTTAAAATGAATGAAAAAGTTATTGATACCGGTTTAACTCATGTGGGGGTGTATATGGGTGACCACTGTAAAACCGGTATTGGTTCAAAGATTAATGGTGGCTTGACTTTTGGTCTGGCGTGCAGTATTGTAAGCAATGAATTACTTCAGAGAAACATACCTTCATTTTCATTTATATATAATGATATTAAGAGCAAATATCTGATTGATAAATTTTTGGAAACAGCGGAAATTGTGATGAATCGCCGACAAATTCTATTAACAGATGCAATAAAAACATTATATGATACAATCTATATTGAATAGGGATAGACCAGTAGCAAATTATTGTGAATATATTTAATAAAAAAATAACAAATACTATTGACGAACTACTATCTATCGGTTATATTGCGCCCGATTTTTTAGGAATAAATTTATGTTAGAAGGTATAATCTGTCCCGTTTGTGAATCCACTCTTGAGGAAAAAAATCTAAAAGAGTCTTTAGTATGTCAATTTTGTAAAGTTGATTTACGTGATCGTAAATATCTTGATTTTCTTGAATATTTGATGACTCATGGTATTGTTGAAAACCTTGATTTCTTCGACACAAACGTTTACAGCGAAGATATCGAGCGCCTGGAACCTTCCGATGAAGAAGATATTGATCCAACTCAATTCGAGCAGAAAAAGGATACTTTTAGCCTGTATGAAAATGAGATGGAAAACCAGGCTCAAGAAGATACTGGTCCGAAATACGATGATTTTGAAGGTATTGAGGAAGATTGGGAAGAATTTAATCGTCGAGAATTTGAAGGTTTCTAAATCTTTTAATCCACAGGTAAGATAATGGAAAAAAAGCAAAAAACTCAGCAAATCAACATTGAACTTGATCAGGAAATCAGTAGCGGAGAATATGCCAATTTTGTGGTAGTGACACATTCCTCTGCGGAATTTGTAATGGATTTCACCCGAATTTTACCAGGTGTTTCCAAAGCCAAAGTTCATTCACGTATAATAATGGCTCCTCAGCATGCCAAGGCTTATTTGATGGCATTGCAGGATAATATTCGGAAATTTGAAGAGAAAAACGGCGAGATAAAAAATCCTAGGGCACCGTTTGACATGAAACCACCGGATACTGTTCTTCCTAATTAGGTAAATTTGTTTGTTCCGCTGGGCCAGCATACCAGACCCAGGTTCGACCTCTTTTCAATTCCCGCATTTTTAGTATAACCCAGAACGTCAGCCAAATCCAGGCAATTGTATAGCCGAACAAGGCACCGAATAACACATCGCCAGGGTAATGGACACCAACATAGATTCGACTAAATGCAACTACGGTTGCAAGAATATGCAAGGCTGTTCGCCATCGTTTATAGAAATAGCCAATGATTGTTGCCAATGCAAACATATTGGCAGCATGATTGGACACAAAACCGTATTTACCACCACGACCTACCAGTAGATTTATCAATTCCGGCAGTGCGTGGCTGGGGCGTAATCGTCCAAAAAAGGGCTTGATAACTTGCGCGGCAATGACATCTGTTGTAACGATTGCAAGGATCAGGATTACCCCAGCGATTTTACCGCGCTTGCCACCGCGGATCATTAATCCAAGCCAGACGATGAAAATTGGAATTATCCAGATATCCTGGTTGGTAATTATGGGCATCAAGAAATCAAACACAGAATTGCTGATGGTGTCATTGAAGAAAAATAATATTTGTTTGTCCAATTTATCCAGTGCTGCGATCATGATTTAAAATATTTACCTTTTGTTATTTAAAATTACTACAGAAAAGAAATTATTAAAATGATTCCAATGGGAATACTAAAGTTTTCGGAGTAATTACTCATAAAATTCTTGACCTGTGTTAATATTTGATCTAATTTTCAAATAGAATTAAGCAGGATTGCGAAGAGAAAACTGGTGGTTTCCCCCGCTCCCAGTTTCAAGCATCCTGCTTATTTTTTAAAAAGGCTTCCTATTGAGGAAGCCTTTTTTATTTGCTCTATTTGCGTTTGGTCAGCCAGTGTCTCAAGGTAAGGATAAGTACAATTATCCCCACAATGAATAGCAGGTTGGCAACGATGATACTTATCAAAGTATTTTAGTCAGTTCTGCCTCCAGGGCCGGGACTACGTCAAATAAATCACCAACAATCCCATAGGTGGCTGCTTTGAATATTGGAGCCTCAGGGTCTTTATTTATAGCGACTATCACCTTACTGGATGACATGCCGGCCAAATGCTGAATTGCTCCTGAGATACCGCAGGCAATGTAAAGGGTGGGGGCAACTGTTTTTCCGGTTTGCCCAACCTGATCGCTGTGAGGTCGCCAGCCGGCATCGACAGCAGCGCGACTTGCTCCCACGGCGGCGCTTAAAGTATCTGCCAACTGCTCAATAATATCGTATTTTTCAGGTCCCCCAATGCCACGGCCACCGGAAACAATTATATCTGCTTCTGTCAGTTCAGGTCGCGTAGCTGCGGAAGACTCGAATTCGGTCACTTGAACAATAAATGAATTGTCTTCAAACCCGGGATCAAATTTTTCCACTGCTACGGATGCGGGATTTTCTTCAATTGGGTAACTGTTTGGTCGCAGGGAAATATAGCTGGTTGTCGTACTTCTGATATTCATCAGAATCTTACCAGCAAAAACCGGACGTTGAATTGCAATGGATTCACCTTCGATATCAACTTTTGTTGAGTCTGTGAAGACACTGCTGTTCGCCAGACCGGCAACCGCCGGCGCTAGATCACGTCCAGTCGCGGATGCGGAAAATAATACTACATCTGGATTAACTTGTTCGATTAGCTTATTTACCGAATGAGCATATGCAGTAGTCGAATAATATTTCAGTTTAGCATCATCTGCAATATGAACTTTGGTGATTCCAAATTTTCCCAGTTCCTCGGCACATTTACCAACATTGGAACCGACAACCAGACCAAGAGCCTGTCCGCCGGATTTAGCTGCCAGATTATTTGCGACAGTAGCCAATTCACCGGCAGTTTTCCTAAGTTCGCCATCACGTTGTTCTGCAAGAAATAGTATGGTAGCCATCAGATTACTTTTGCCTCCTCTCTGAGTAGTCTTGCTAATTCTGGTACGGCATCAACGCCTTCTCCGACGATCCGGCCTTCTGCTTTTTGGGGAGGATTCTCAAACTTGAAATCGGTCACCGAATCAACAACGTCCACTACAATTTCCTCGATCGGTTTTTTCTTGGCCATCATAATTCCCCGTAGATTAGGATAACGTGGTTCATTCAGACCTTTTTCACAGGTTAATACTGCCGGCAATTGACATGAAACAGTTTCGGTTCCACCTTCAACTTCACGTTTGGCGGTTATCTGATTGCCAGCGATATTTAATTCGACTATGGAACTGATAACAGATATTTCAAGATTCATTGCTAATAGGGTACCAATCTGCTGGGCGTCGGTATCCACGGCTTTTTTACCGCATAATACCAGATCAAATTGGCGATCTGCCAAAACTTTTCCTATCTGACCGGCAACTGCTTGACTATTCATGAATCGACTGTTTTCTGCTTTTAACAGTACAGCTTTGTCCGCCCCCATTGCCAGACCAGTACGAAGAGCAGCAATTGCGCCACCTGGTCCTAATGATACTAATGTTATTTCCCCGCCGTGAGCTTCTTTCAATTGCAGAGCAGCTTCAATGGCATATTCATCATAGGGATTAACAATGAAGCTTATGGAAGCTTCATCTATTTGATTTCCGTCGTCCGCGATTCGAATTTTTGCTTCCGTATCCGGGACTTGTTTGACAAGAACTATGATGTTCACAGCATGTCTCCTTGGTTGAGTATATATTTATTTAATTGATTTTTTGTAGATTAGAATGACTCTAAGATACTGCCTTGAAAATCTGCTTGAAATTTACCGACTGAGCGGTCTATTATCAAAGTAGAACCAAATCGGGTGGTAGTTTAAATTCAATATTAATGTACGGATTTGATTAATATTAGAAACATCCTAATGTGAAAAATTGAGATTAATGAAATCCCATTTAGCAAATCGTGCAAAACCTTCCGAGGGAGTGGTTTATACTGCCACCATGCATGCAAAGACCATGATCCGAGAAGCGATATTCAAACGTTTGGCGGAAGAATATGAGCAGCTATCGGTAGCCGATTTTTCAGATTTTCAAAATGGTAGATTAGGTCGAGAAAGAGCTCTTGAATTACTAAAATCTATCAGATCTTATCGCTACCTGGATCCGGCAGTGGGTCAGGGCATCTTTCTTGAAACTCTGTATCAGGAAATCCAGATCTGGCAAAAACAGTATTCAGTTTTATCATCGCGTTGGCTCAGTGATCGGGTCACTGGTTATGATATTGATAAGCAAATGCTAGATATTTGCCGGCGGACATTATCTTATAAACCACTCCTGGTACATGGTGATTTCCTTAAGGATGAATCAGTTAAGTCGGCCGATATAATTATAGCCAATCCGCCTTATATCCGTCAGGAATTATTGCAACCGGAATACAAACAGTACCTAATTAAAGCTGCACGCCAGGACTGGCCGACCCTTAAGATTACAGCGCGTTCGGATATTTATATTTATTTTATGCTTAAATCGGCCAGAATCTTAAATGACAATGGGATAATGACTTTCATAGTTCCCAATAGTTGGATGGATAACGATTTTGGAGTTAGCATTCGTCAATTGCTCACAAATTCTTTACAATTGTCAGCTATTCAAGAGCGGCATTGGGAACGGCATTTTGATGCTGAGATAAATACTGTTATAATAACAATTGTAAAGAAAAAGGTCGCCCCGGAGTACCAGATAAACATTATATCCGACAACCAGCGGCCCATAATAAATCAAACCCAGCTAGAAAAATTGGTTAATGGTTGGTATGGCAGCTTGTTTCGTTGTCCGGAGTGGCTGCAAAATTTCCTTACGTCCAATCGGATTATTGTGCCATTACAATCTCAACTGTCAGTTAAAACGGGAATTATTACTGGGAACAACCGAAGTTTTTATTCAGCGCAAAAAACAACGTCGGACGCATTACCGGTAATTCGTACGCCACGAGCAGTGAAATCAATTATTTTTAAACAGGAAAATGCAACAATCTGGCTTAACCGAAATGTTGGCGAAGTAATTCTGCGGCGGGCACCGCTGCTGTGGGTGGATTTACGTGGTAGTCGGCACCTGGTGGCTTGGAACCGTGACAACCTGCCCTTTGAACATACATTTTATGGCCTTACACCATTAGACAATAGAGCATTATCGGCCTGGGCGATGTTACTGAATTCTACCTGGGTCTGGCTGATGGTGGAATTGTTCGGCCGAAAAAGTCTGGGTGGTGGGGCGATTCGCCTGGTAAAGAGTGATCTGCTTAAACTGCCGCTACCAACCATTGATAGATTAAACCTGTCCGGTTATAACAATTTTCTTAATCGGCCAATTCACTCCTGGCGGGAGGAATTAAAGCAACCCGATCGTCGCCAACTGGACCTGGCCATTTTCGCAGCCATGGGGCTGGAGAATCGTTATAACGATATTATTGAATTAACTCAAAGACTGATGCAACAACGGGAGCTGAAGAGCCGATCATGAAACGTCCCAGTATGTATCAGGCGCATGAAGATAGTCTGAAGAAATTCACTGATAAATTTAACGGTTGTCGCGATGGTCTGCCGCTGGTAATGCAAATTTATCAGACTGAGAATTTCCGTGATGATGGTGTGATTGTGAATACCAAGACCGGAAAAAGGGTTGCTTTTGATTGGGAAATCAGGGATAAATATTTTAGTAAGGGGAAATTTGCATTCCGGGAATTACGTCAATTCGAGCGCAAAATTAAAAAGGAAGAAATCGGACTATCATTGCAATGCGATCGGGAAGAAACGGCTGTGCTGGTGGCCTGGCATGAGGATTGGCGGCAATCGAAACCGATTCCGGTTAAACTTGCCACTGATTATAAATGGAGTGAGAAAAATCTGGTGCGCAGTACAACAAAATTTAAAATTTATTCTTATGATCAAATGGACGCTTTTCGTGCTATGATTTTTCGTGCGCTTGACAAAGGTCAATTCAACCACCAAGCCTTTTCTGAGAATGCGGAAAATTGACTCACTTCATTCCTGGGAAGTGGAGCCGGCGGAAGCCCGGCTAATTCAGGAGCAATTGCGGTCGCAGGTGGTAATTTGTCCACTACCAACCAGTATACAGTCTGTAGCCGGAATTGATGTTTCTTACAACCGTGGTTCCCATATTTTATTTGCCGCTGTAGTGGTGTTGGCGTTCCCGCACTTGGAAATAATGGAGATTACAACCGCTTCCCTGCGGATTGAATTTCCTTACATACCGGGTTTACTGTCTTTCCGGGAAGGACCGGTTGTGCTGGCTGCTTGGGAAAAATTAGAATATGATCCCGATGTAGTGATTTTTGATGGACACGGATTGGCTCATCCACGGCGGTTTGGATTGGCCACGCACTTGGGATTGATTCTGGATAAACCTGCGATCGGTTGTGCCAAGAGTCGTCTGATTGGGACATATGCTGAACCTGGGCAGCAAAGAGGGGATTATTCAGCGTTACTGGATCAGAAAGAAATTATCGGTCGAGTGCTGCGGACCCGTACTAATGTTAAACCAGTATTTGTTTCCATTGGTCATAAAGCCGATTTAGTCGGAAGCCAAAAACTAGTATTGGATTGTGGAAGAGGTCTTCGACTGCCTGAACCGACCCGACAAGCTCATCTGGCAGTCAATAAATTGCGCTGGGAATACTATAAGTAATATTATTTGTTTTCCAGGTGAACTAACTCAATCCCCAGCTCGCGGGCGTGCTCACGGATGCGTTCATCCCGATAAAATTCACCGAAGTATATTTTTTTTATCCCGGCATTGGCAATCATCTTGAAACAATTATAGCAGGGTGATGCGGTGACAAAAATTTCTGCATCCTCAATTTGGACCCCATTGCGAGCTGCCTGAATAATGGCATTGGCTTCGGCATGGATGGTCCGGACGCAATGACCGTTTTCCATCTCGTGCCCCACTTCTTCGCAGTGGGGTAATCCCCGTAAACTGCCGTTATAGCCAGTGGATAAAATTGATTTTTCCCGCACAATCACTGCGCCAACATTTTTACGATCACAGGTTGAGCGTGTCGCCACTTCGTGGGCAATGTTCATAAAATATTGTTCCCAGGATACTCGTGTATTCTTGCTCATATTGATCAGCTATATTGGTATTTAGATCGAAATTTTCAACTAGTAAATTAGATAGAAAAAGTAATATTAGCCTTATCAGAATAACGTTGTTTATCCGGTCATAAAGCGGATTGTATTGGTAATTGATTCGATAAAAATATCAATTTCTGCCTTGGTGTTATATAAATAAATACTGACCCGCGAAGTAGCCGGCACTCCCAACCGCTGCATGAGAGGTTGAGCACAGTGATGACCGGCCCGGATCGCAACCCCTTCCTCATCCAGGAATTGAGCCAGGTCATGGGGGTGGACAGCATCAACATTAAAACTAATAACCGGTCCTCGTTGCTGAGGATTGCCGTGGATAGTTAATCCATCCAGGTCTTTCAAGCTCGCCAAAGTATAGTCGGTTAATTCTTGTTCGTATTGCCCAATCGTTTTGTAGCTCAGTTGATTCAAATAATTGATGGCCGCTCCCAGACCGATTACCTGGGCGATCTTCGGTGTTCCTGCCTCAAATTTCCAGGGAATTTCAGCCCAGGTGGATTTTTCCATCGTGACAGTTCGGATCATTTCACCACCGCCGAAAAACGGCGACATCTGCTCCAATAATTCCGGTTTTCCATAGAGTACGCCAACACCGGTTGGTCCCAGCATTTTATGGCCAGAGAAGGCCAGAAAATCACAGTCCAGTTCAACCACATCAACCGCCATGTGGGGCACACTCTGGGCCGCATCGACAACCGTGATCGCCCCGACTGCATGAGCCAGTTCGATAATCTGCCGGGCGGGATTGATCGCCCCGAAAACATTTGATTGGTGAGTAAAGGCTACCAGCTTGGTTTTATCGGTAAAATATTGCTCAGGGTTTTCCAGGTCCAGTGTGCCGTCATCTCTGATCGGAATATACCTTAGTGTAGCGCCGGTATCCCGGGCGGCTAATTGCCAGGGGATCAGGTTGGAATGGTGCTCCATTTCTGTCACCAGGATTTCATCACCGGGTCGCAGGTTATGGCGCCCCCAGGCGTATGCTAACAAATTGATCGATTCGGTGGTACCGCTGGTGAAAACGATGGACCGGCGATCAGGGGCATTAATCAATTGGGCGACTTTATCCCGGACCGCCTCATAGGCTTCGGTGGCTTCGGCGGCCTGCTGGTACAGCGCCCGGTGAACGTTGGCGTTATATTTACTGTAAAAGTTACTTACCGCATTAATAACCGATTGGGGTTTGTGGGTGGTGGCGGCATTGTCGAGATAAACCAGCGGCTTGCCGTGAACCTGTTGCCGGAGATTGGGAAAATCGGCGCGGACTTTTTGAACATCAAATGGCATTAAAATATTCCCATTTCAAGGCGGGCGGCGTCCGACATCATCTCCCGGTTCCAGAGCGGTTCCCAGACCAGTTCGATATTTGCTTCGGTGATACCGGGGACCATCAAGGCCTTTCTTTTTACATCGCCAGCGATATATTCGCCCATACCGCAACCGGGAGCGGTGAGGGTTAACTTGATATCGACCTGGTAGTTGCAATCATCAATAAGCGTTATTTCCAGATCGTAAATCAGTCCCAAATCCACAACATTAACAGGAATTTCCGGATCGTAGCAGGTTTTCAGGCTATTGAGAACGGCATATTTGTCCGGGACTTGCTGAGCCTTACAGGGATCATCATCGGTATAAATTTCGGTAGCTTTTTTGCCGATGGCATCGCAATCCTTGCCTTCTATCTGGGCCAGGTTGCCGTTAAGCATCAAGGTGTAATTGCCACCCAAATCCTGTGTGATGAAGGCGATTTCACCGGCTGTAATTGTAATCGGTTCACCGGAAGGAATTGCGACTGCAGCACAATCGCGGGTAAAAGTGACTTGTTCGTTATTGGCCATAATTCTTATTCGGTTGAAAAAACTTCGGATTGATCGGTGGATTTGAGAGAATTAACCGCGGTGTGCCAGGGTAGTATGGCGCATTTTACTCGTACCGGATATTTATGTACGCCCGCCAAAACCGCCAGTTTGCCCATCTCTTCGATGTCATATTCACCGGATTTGATCATATGTTGGAATTTAATGAAGATTGCCTGGGCTTCGTTGACGGTCTTGCCCTTTAGAATCGTTGTCATGATTGAGGTCGAAGCCTTCGAGATGGCGCATCCCTGTCCCTGAAAGCTGATTTCTTTAATCAGGTCGTTTTCCACTTTAATGTAGATTGTGATCTGATCACCGCAGAGTGGATTGTGGCCATCGGCAGTAAGGTTGGCACCGGCCAGCACTTTATAATTGTGAGGATGCTGGCTATGGTCCAGAATCATAGATTGGTAAAGTTCGCGAAGTTTATCCATCAGGAAATCTCACTTTTGTTGATAAACCAATCGCTAACCATGTTAATGACCAGCTCACGGGTTGCATCATCGCTGATAGTTTCCAGTACTTCATTGGCAAAGCCATTAACCATCAGGGCTTGAGCCTCGGCAGTGCTGATACCGCGGGAGCGCAGGTAGAACAAGGTGTCTGAGTCCAGTTCACCGGTAGTGGAGCCGTGGGAGCATTTCACATCGTCGGCATCAATTTCTAGTTGAGGATTGGTATGCACCCGGGCTTTGTCGGACAGCAGCAGATTACGGTTAATCTGGTTCGCATTGGTCTTTTGGGCATCAGGCTGAACGATGATTTTACCATTGAAAATTGCCTGGGCATTTTCGTCCAAAATGCCTTTGTAAAGTTCGGCGCTGGTGCAGTTGGGTACGATGTGATCAATCAGTGTGTGATTGTCAATTACGTTATTGTGACGACCCAGGTAGAGTCCATTCAAATCACCGTGGGCGCCTTCGCCGCGGAGTGCCAACAGCAGATTATTACGAACCAGTTTCCCGCTCATAGATACGGTTAGGGATTTGGAACGGGAGTCGGTTTGTTGGTTCAAAATGGTATTTGAAAGTTGATTGCCGCTGGGGGTCTCAGCCTGAATTTTAGTACACTCAAATCCGCCATTTTCCTCAACGACCACATCGGTGACGACGTTATTAAAATAATTCAACTCGCCCAATCCGATATATTGTTCCACCAGATTCAATTGACTACCGGAACCGATATTGATCAGATTGCGAAGGTGAAAAACCTGATTGTCAGAAGTTGGCCGAGTGATGAAAATCAACTGAATTGTAACCGGGTCAATGAGGCGGGCGGGAAGATCAATTTTTACACCGGAATTAAAAAAGGCGGCATTCAATCTATCGAATGGATTGGTTGATTCAGGTGTATTTCCCAAGACAGCTTTCGCGACCTGTTTCGGATCGGTTTTCAACAGGTAGGTCAGACTGTTGATTTTTACCTCGTCTGATAACTGCGATAAATCAGATAACTCGGCAGTAAAATAACCATTCACAAATACCAGCCGTGGCGTGCGGGGTAGGTACTTGAAATCCAGGTTATTGAATAAATCCAGCTCGGGAGCGGGGGTTGCAACAAAATACTCGCCACTGATTGGGCCTAAGTTCAGGTTGCGCCAATCCTCCTGCTTGGATGAAGGCAACCCGCTGGCGCTGAATTGATCCAGGGCTGCTCTGCGCCAGGCGGTCAGGGAACCATTTGAATTCCCATGGAGGCGTTCAAACTCTCGTTGGTAATGCTTGGTGATAGCTGAAGTGTCGATTGATTTTGCCATTATAATTATACTGCTGCGGCTTCGTCAAGCCAACCGTAGCCTTGCTGTTCCAGTTTCAGGGCCAGATTACGGCCACCGGATTTGACAATCTTACCATCGATCATGACATGAATCCGATCCGGATCCATGTAATTCAGAATGCGCTGGTAATGGGTAATTACCAGAAATCCCCGCTGGGGGTTGCGAAAATTATTGACCCCTTCAGCCACGATTTTTAAAGCGTCGATATCAAGCCCGGAGTCGGTTTCGTCCAGAATGGCCAGCTTTGGTTCAAGGGTGATCATTTGCAGAATTTCATTGCGCTTTTTTTCACCGCCGGAAAAGCCATCGTTTACTGCCCGCTGTAGAAAACTTTCGTCCAGTTTAACTTCCTTAATCTTGGTCTTTATCAGGGAAATAAAGTCCATCGAATCCAGTTCCTCCTCGCCCTTATATCTGCGCTGAGCATTGTAGGCAGCCTTAAGGAAGTACATGTTGTTGACGCCAGGAATCACCACCGGATACTGGAAACCCATGAAGATGCCTTCACATGCTCGATCTTCGGGGCTTAGCTTAAGTAAATCCTGGCCATACCAGGTGATTGACCCCTTAGTGATGGTATAGCCGTCCCGCCCGGAGATCACATTGGACAGGGTACTTTTACCGGAACCATTGCGCCCCATGATGGCGTGCAATTCGCCAGGCTTGATCGACAGATTGATGCCTTTCAGAATCTCTTTGTCTTCAATGCTAACATGTAAATCTTTTATCTCAATCATTTTAAATCCTTATGGTAGGGACAACACATGTGTTGTCCCTACCAATATTATTCATAATAAAATTCTCAGCGGTCTCTGTGTCTCCGCGGCTAATCATCATCCGACGCTGCCTTCCAGGCTCACTTCTAACAGTTTCTGGGCTTCAACGGCGAATTCCATGGGCAATTTCTGGAAGACATTTTTACAGAAACCATGGACGATCATCGATATGGCATCTTCGGTGGAAATACCGCGTTGCTGGCAGTAAAACAATTGGTCTTCGCTAATATTGGAGGTGGAAGCCTCATGCTCGACTTGAGCTGAGGGATTGCGCACGTCTAGATAGGGGAAAGTGTGGGCGCCACATTTATCACCGATTAGAATTGAATCGCACTGGGAATAATTACGGGCATTCTCCGCACTTTTGTTGATCTGGACTAATCCACGATAAACATTTTGTCCATGACCGGCAGAGATGCCATTGGAAATAATCGTGCTCTTGGTATTCTTGCCGATGTGGATCATTTTAGTGCCGGTATCGGCCTGTTGATAATTATTGGTCAGGGCCACGGAATAAAACTCACCGACGGAATTATCGCCTTTTAAAATACAACTGGGATATTTCCAGGTGATGGCGGAACCGGTCTCGACCTGGGTCCAACTGATCTTGGAATTCTCTCCTTTACAGATGCCGCGTTTGGTCACAAAATTATAAATACCACCCTTGCCGTTTTCGTCACCGGGATACCAGTTCTGAACCGTGGAATATTTGATCTTGGCGTCCTTATGCGCCACCAGTTCTACAACGGCGGCGTGTAATTGGTTTTCATCACGCATGGGAGCCGTGCAGCCTTCCAGGTAACTGACGTGACTGCCTTCTTCGGCCACGATCAGGGTGCGTTCGAATTGGCCGGTCTGGCTGGCGTTGATCCGGAAATAGGTGGACAATTCCAGCGGACAGCGAACACCTTTTGGAATGTACACGAACGAGCCATCACTGAAGACGGCGGAATTGAGGGTGGCAAAATAATTATCGGTGTAGGGCACCACCGATCCAAAATATTTCTCGATCAAATCAGGGTGTTCGCGAACGGCTTCAGAAAAGGGCATGAAGATGACGCCGTGCTTTTTCAGCTCATCTTTGAAGGTAGTGGCCACCGATACTGAATCAAAGACCGCATCCACCGCCACGCCGGATAGCATCTTCTGCTCGTGTAATGGAATCCCCAGTTTGTCATAGGTTTCTAGCAGTTTGGGGTCTACCTCATCGAGGCTTTTTAATTCTTTTTTCTCTTTTGGAGCGGCATAATAACTGATGGCGTTGTAATCGATAGGCGAGTATTTCAGCTTGGCCCAATCCGGCTCGGCCATGGTCAGCCAGTGACGGTAGGCTTTCAGACGCCAGTTCAGCAGGAATTCAGGTTCGTTCTTTTTGGATGAAATCAGGCGGATCACATCTTCATTTAGACCGGGCGGAATTATATCCTGCTCTATATCAGTGGTGAAGCCGTACTTGTATTTCTGGTCGGCCGCTTTGTGGATGATATCTATATCGCTCATAGTATTATTTTAACACGGAGTCACAATGAGTATGGAAGTCACGGAAATAAATAAAAAATTATCAGTGTTCTTAGTGCTCTTTGTGCCTTGGTGTTTAAAGCTTTTCATAATTATTGCATGACCTCAGCCAGGGTCACGTTGTTAAAAACATTTTTCATTGTATCATTTATGCGGTGGATTGG
>JABMPO010000090.1 GCA_013203015.1 Fidelibacterota bacterium | reverse complement strand
TCTAAACGGGATGATATTGTTGCATCGATTCGAAGTGTGATGACTGAGCACAATGAAGATTTGGCACAACGGGCTTTTAGCGAAACAGGTTTGGGGCGCGTGGTGGATAAGATCGAAAAGAATCGTCTGGTGATCGATAAAACTCCGGGAACAGAAATACTCAAACCCTGGGCCAAGACCGGTGATCATGGATTAACCCTGATGGAGCTGGCGCCTTATGGTGTCATCGGTTCAATTACACCCTGCACCAATCCCACATCCACAATCATTTGCAATACGATTGGGATGGTGGCGGCCGGGAATGCGGTAGTTTTCAATGTCCATCCCACGGCCAAGAATGTTTCGGTGTACAATGTTGAATTACTGAATGCCGCCGTTGTTGAAGCCGGCGGTCCACCCAATCTGGTGACTACAATAGCTCAACCAACCATTGCCAGCGCCCAGGAATTGATGCAGCATCCCGGGGTGCAACTGCTGGTAGTAACTGGAGGCGCCGCGGTGGTGAAAGCAGCGATGACCAGTGGTAAGCGCGCCGTCTGCGCCGGACCGGGAAATCCCCCGGTTGTAGTAGATGAGACGGCTGATATTGAAAAGGCCGCTCGCAGCATCGTCAAAGGTGCTGCCATGGACAATAACCTGATCTGCATCCTGGAAAAAGAAATTATTGTTGTTGAAGCAGTGGCGCCGCAATTATTGTCGGCCTTACTGCGCTACGATGCCTATGTGCTGAAGGAGCATCAGGTCAAGGAATTGGAAGCTGTGATTTTCAGCGAAAATCGCGGTCCCCGCCAACCAGCGGTAATGAATAAGGATTTGATCGGGAAGAATGTTCAGGAAATTTTGGCGAAGATTGGTCTCAAGGTCGATGATCACATCCGACTAGCCATTGCGCCGGTGGATGCTAATCATCCTCTGGTTTGGACCGAGCAGATGATGCCAGTGATTCCATTTGTGATCGTACCCGATGCCAACCAGGCCATCGATCTGGCCAAAGAAGCGGAACACGGTTTCGGTCACACCGCCATGATGCATTCCCGTAATCTGGACAATCTTAGCCGCATGGCACGGGTGATGAACTGCAGCATTTTTGTAAAGAACGGCCCATCCCTGGCAGGATTGGGTTACGACGGTGAAGGCTATTGTTCATTTTCGATTGCCAGTCCTACCGGTGAAGGCATCACCAATCCCCTGAGTTTTTCCCGGGAGCGGCGTTGTGTTCTGGTGGACCATTTCAGAATTGTTTGACTAGTAATTAGTAATGGGTAAATAGTAATGAGCGAAAAGAAACCAACTCCCGGAGAATTGCGACGACAAAAGGCGGCTCGGGAAAAGACCGTTGAGTCTGAAATAGTAGAAAAACCAACATCCAACACAGGCGAATTGACAAAAGTAATAGAAAAGGTTGAACCGCAACCAATAAAGCCTGATCCCCAGCCCCGTAAACCTGATCCCCGACCCATGAAACCAGGCCAAAGATATCCAGCCATTGCCCTGATCGAATATTCCAGTGTCACCACCGGAATCCTATGCGGTGATGCCATGATCAAACAAGCCCCCATTGCGGTTATTAAATCGGGAACAGTTCACAATGGTAAATATCTTGTTCTGATCGGCGGTAGCGTAGGTGCAGTGGAAGAAGCTTATTCCAAAGGACTACAAGTTGGGGGCACCCAGGTGGTGGATTCGGTGATCCTGCCGGTGGTTCACGAGCAGGTTCATGATTCGATATTGGGTCAGCGCCGTAAATGCGAGCCCCGGGCTCTGGGCATTTGCGAGACCTTTACCGTGGCGGCTACTCTTCGTTCAGCCGATGCGGGCGTTAAAGGAGCTCAAGTTAATATTGTTGAAATTCGTCTGGCAGATGATATCGGTGGCAAGGCGTTTACAATCTTTAACGGCGATTTGTATGAAGTTGAAGCAGCGGTAAATATCGCCCGGGAGGCCTGTACAAGTAGCGAAAACTGGCTGCGGGATACAATCATTCCTAATCTGCACCCGGAGATGGCGGCCCAGGTGGATGCCACCACTTATTTTGGGAAAGCTAACTTAGATAAACTGGCAGAGGGTGAATGAAGCTGGGTAGAATTATCGGTACACTGACACCGGCCGTGGTGTACGATGGACTGGAAGGTGTGCCCATGCTGGTCATGCAACCCTTGGATAAACACCAGCAGCCTATTAAATCACCGGTGATCGCTGCCGACAGTACCCGCATGGCGGGACCAGGCGAACTGGTGTATTACGAGAGCAGCCGCGAGGCCGCTCTACTCATGGACCCCTGGTTTGTGCCGGTGGATCATGCCGTGGTGGGCATCGTGGACGATGTACAGCTTTACGATGGGGGGGAACAATGATTCTGGGGCGCGTCTGCGGAACGATCCATTCCACGATCAATCATAAATTTTACGAGAACCGCCGCCTGTTGATGGTTGACAAGCTGGGACTGGATGGCAAGCCTACTGGCGATTATTTAATTGCGGTAGATTGGATTGACAGCGGCGCCGGCGAAACGGTGCTGGTGATCGATGAAGGCAATTCCGCCCGCCAGGTGGTGGACGACCCTATGGGGCCGATCCGGTCGATTATCGTGGGTGTGGTGGATGAGGTGAATAGGTCGGTTTGCTGATAAGTAGAATAATATGAATAAATAATAGATTAGTACTATTGTTTCATATCGCCACGTGTTTCTAGAAGATCTATTATATTATAAAATTCATTAATATGTAATTCTTCTAAACCTAAAGCTTCGCAAAACATAATCCCAAAACTAGTTAATCCTAATTCAGAAGGATTGATCATAGTATATTCAAGTAAAGTAGTATCATCGTTACTTTTCAATAACCCACTGCTAAATAGCTCTAGTATATCCTGTAGTACCAGTTGCAATTCAAGAGGCATTTGTTTGGACAAGCGTTTCATTTCTCCTTCAACATAATAGTCATCATTTCTTAATGCGACATTTTCGTGCATATTTATTTGAAATAAAAAAGCAAGTATGCAGAATTTTCTATATGTCATGCTTTCAGCAAGGTATAATATTTGATTTGCGATTTCCATTGTTAAGTAATTGTCAAATGTAGCCTTGGTATATATATTAGATATGTATTTAATTTTTTTCTCTTGGTGTTGATTTCTACATTTTAATAAAATGCCCTCGATTAATTCTGCAGCATGACTCCTACCATCAGATTCAGAAAAAAAGTTATCTGTACGTACTTGTTCTCCAGATTCTAATCTGTGACCGATACTATTAATTGAATATGTAACTGCGGCTGCAACTCTTAGTTTTTCTCTATTTGTAAGATATCTGTCGGTTAATTCTATTAATCCTTTTGTGATCATAACTCCAGATACGCCGCCAAGAATTACTCCCCCAGGTCCGCCAATAAGGCCAATAGCTCCACCAGCAATACTGCCTGTTATTTCACTGCTTGTTTTTATAATTTTTATGATTTTATCTACATCCACCATATTTGGACAGTTCTTTTAAAATATTGGCAAAGAAATTGATTCGTTCTGTGGTGTAACATGATTGGCGGACAGACATCGCAATGCCATGCATTACAACGAGAAATGACAATTATTTTTTAGGTGGTGGAGTTACTGGCGGTTTAGGTATGCGCGGTGGTTTTGGTACATGAGACTCACGCTTTGGTGTTGGTGTCGGTGATGGTTGCGGTGGTTTTGGTGGTTGAATTGGTTTGCTACTCATTTTCCACTCCATATTTTGCGATTTGGATATTCCATTCATTTTCAGCTTTTTCTGAAATTTTGCTCTTCTCATCAATCCTTATTAATAGGAATTTTTTAGATTGGTTAAAATATTTTTCGAATATTTTTTTATATTCTGATCGAATTTCGTTTTCTGTAAGCTCTCCCAAAGTAATTTGTAACCATAGATAATCTAATTCAAAATGATATTCTTCAAAGTATAATTGTAATTCATGGTATAGTCTGGAATCCTTTATAGAAGGAATGTAGGGTTTAATTATATTAATAATTTGACCGATACCAATAATTGCTCCCCATAAATATTGATAATTATTCCATATAGCCCAAGCTCCAACACTAGCACTAGAAGTAATAGCAATAATAATATTAAACCAATCAGAGATATTTCGAATTTTTTTGTTATAAATGCTTGAATATATAGATTGATATCCTGTGGTAACCAAATCGTACCAAACTCTATTTTTTATATTATACATAAATATGCCCTGTCAATTAAGAATGAGTATTCTGAATATACGGAAAAAAACAAATATATATTGGCCGTTAAGGATCACACCGCTGAGCGGTGTAACCGAATTATCGGACAGGCGTCACAGCACGTAGCAATGTGACGAGTAATAAAACACTTCGGCAGAATGCCAATCAGGCGAGGGCTACCCTCGAGTATGGTGAAGCGGATTCTATGATTATATCAGCCTAGTCCTGATAGGTTGTCTTTTCCTTTTTTGCCTTGCGTTTTTCCTTCATGCTCTTACCAGCTTTTTTCTTTTCAGTAGATTTTTGTTTGTCGCGACCTTTAGCCATGATTCCTCCTATATATCTATTTCAGTTTGTTGTACAATTTCCTGAATTCTTCAATTGTTTCCGGTTTGATGCCATAAACGGATTTCCCGATAAATATCCGGTTTTTGAACAAGTAGATTTTGTTAAAATAATCATTCAGAGATATGTGGTACAACCAAATATTGCGGTCACTTGGATAGGTGCTATCGTAAACTACCAGTGTGATCAAGTCCAGGCTCTGGAGAAATCTCAGAACAGTTTTGATCTGCTGACAATCATTGATGGTTTTGTTTTCGGGCTCACCCGGGTTGTGTGAATCGATCGAGATGTGGTTGAGCGAGTCGGCAGTTATATCATCGAAGCGTGGATTATCGGCCAGGGCAACGGGTATCAGAACCAGTAGGGCGAGCAATATAGTTAAAAGGATTTTCTTTTTCATGAATTCCCCGCGATAGTTACCTGAATATACACAATTTGACCGCCGGGAGTTCCTCCCTTTTGACAAAACTGCCAGGAGTTTGCAAATATCAAAATTGATCACCCCCATTCTTAATCGATAAAAATATTACCATATCAGAAATATGACCATTTATAGATTTCAACATTGGATTAATTCTCTATAGGTGTAAATTATTCCATTGCACCGACATGACAAGCTGATTTAATTCCCCCAATTTTGAGGTTATTTTGAAGACATTCACGAAAATAATTGTGTTTTTACTGTTGATCCGGTTGGTTGTAGCCGCGGATTATTATATTGTTGAAATTGTGGCGGACACGCGCAGTACACACACTTTAATCAATGATCTTAACCTGGATGCAGTCAACGAAGGTTTGGGAGACCGGGTCGAAATTGTCGCCGATCAGGCTACTATTGATAAATTAGTGCAGTCTGGAGTACAACATCAGGTGATCCGACCGCTTTCAAACCGCTATGTTCCAGATTACCAGAGCTACGAAGAGGTAAACACCGTAATGAATGCTTATCATTCATATTTCCCGGAAATAACAGAAGTTGTGCAGATTGGTGTAAGTACTAATTATCATTATCCTATATACGGAATGAAAATTTCAGATAATCCGACCGAAAGGGAAGATGAAACAGTGGTCTGGATAGATGGCGTGCACCATGCCCGGGAACCCATGGGAATGATGAGTTGCTTGGTGTTAATGGAAAATTTGCTGAACAATTTTATTCTTGATACAAATGTGGCACGATTGGTGAATGAACTGGAAATCTGGATAGTACCGATATTGAATACCGAAGGTTATAAATATTTTATTGAAGAAACCGCCAATTCTCCCTGGTGGAGGAAAAATCAGCGTGATAACAACGAAAATGGTGATTTTGATTTTGAGTATGATGGCGTGGATTTGAATCGCAATTATGATTCAGCCTGGGCAACCGCACCTTCCGGCTCACCGGATCCAGCCAGCTGGGTTTATAAAGGTCCTACCGTTTTTTCCGAATCGGAAGTTAGAGCAAAAAAACAATTAATCGAATACCTGCGTCCCATCTCCGGGATCACCTATCACTCCTATGGCCAGATCATTTATTATAAAAGCGGCATTAACGGCCACGCTACCAACGAAACAGCCCTGGTTGACAATTTTGCCCAGCAGATGGCAAATCACCTGCCGCAGCAGGATGGGACCGGTACCTATACTTTAGGTGGTAGCTGGGATGAAGCTCCCATGAGTTATTACTGGGCTTATGAGAAAATGGGAGTATTCGAAATGCTGGTTGAGACCGGGGTTGTATTTGTACCGCCATTTGCCACCGCCCAGCAGGTCGCAGTTGATAATTTGGGTGGTGCCATGTATGTACTGGAACGCAGTTTAGAAGGACCTGGCATTCGCGGGCACGCTTTTTCGAATTTGGACAGCAGTCCTATTGTAGCTCAAGTCAAAATTGTTGAATACTGGGATCCGGGGATGAGTCCCAGAATGACGGAAGTTGAATTTGGCCGGTTTAACCGCTTCACCTCCCAGGGCAGTTTTACGCTCGAGATTCAAGCTGCCGGATACAGAGGAGATACGCTGACTAATGTCGTTGTCGATTCAGGCTGGACCAACGTCGAAATAGGACTGGATCCATTGGTGATGGTTAATTTAACTGGGACTGAAATTGATGATGATTCCGATGGTTTAAGCCAGGGTAATTCGAATAATCTGATCAACGCTGGCGAACGGGTGGAATTAGATATTACAGTGACAAACACAGGGTCTCTTTTATCAAACCCTGTCACAATAATATTGAGCACGGAAGATTCTTACATTACCCTGCTGGACAGCATTCATTCCCTGGATTCACTGGCTTCGGACGAGGAAGTCACGGTATCGGCAGCACTGGCATTTGAGGTGGCGTCAGATTACCCCACCAGCCAGACCGCGGAGCTAATGCTGTCCATAATTGATTCCGTAAGTGTGCCATGGTTAACAGCTCTATCATTCCCGGTATATGAACCAACCGTGGCGGTTAATTCTGATATCTCCCGCACTGTTCCGGCAGAATTTGCCTTGTACCCCAATTACCCCAACCCATTTAATCCCACCACAACTATCGGTTACGATTTACCGGTCAACGCAAATGTAAATATTGCCATTTACGATTTGTTGGGGAAACAGGTAACCACCCTAGTAAATGAAGATCAACTCGCCGGCACTCAATCCATTATCTGGGATGCCACTGATGCCACCGGCACGGCCGTTACCAGTGGTGTCTATTTTTATCGGCTGCAGATTGGTAGTTTTCAGGAAACCGGTAAAATGATATTGTTAAAATAGCAAATTACTGTCGTAAGCCAATCGTTTTCTCTATTTTTAAATCGTAAACTCACCCCATGAATGAGCACGAAAAATCCCCGGTTCGCAAAGGTGACGAACTCGAACTGACTATTGAATCACTGGCCTATGGTGGACGCGGTGTAGCCCGGGTTGATGATCTGGTAGTATTTGTCAAAAAAGCTATCCCCGGTCAGAAAGTTAAGGCCCTGGTATACCGGAAAAAAAGTGGTTATGCCGAAGCCCGGGCGCTGGAGGTAATCGAAGAATCACCTCATGCGGTTGAGCCGCCCTGCCAGCATTTCCCCACTTGCGGTGGTTGTAAGGTTCAACAATTGTCTTACGATCAACAGGTCGAGCAGAAAAAAGAACAGGTAATTGCAGTTTTTCAGCGTCAGGTGGGTCTGACTGATTTTTCAATTGATGCAGTCGTTCCAGCCGAGCAAATATATAATTACCGTAACAAAATGGAATTCACAATTTCCAATCGACGTTGGCGGAATAAGGGGGAGCCGGAACCAGCCAATCCCAATTTTGCCTTGGGTTTGCATATTCCCGGCCGATTCGATAAAATTCTGGATATTGAAGAATGCCACCTTCAGCCGCAGATCGGCAACGAAATAATCGGATTGGTG
>JABMPO010000089.1 GCA_013203015.1 Fidelibacterota bacterium | reverse complement strand
TTTGAGCGAGAGACGGGACTCGGACCCGCGACATCAACCTTGGCAAGGTTGCGCTCTACCAACTGAGCTACTCTCGCAAATTTTACATTAATTTTGCGCCGCGAATTTAATAACCATTTTTTCCGTGTCAAATGGATTTAGGGAAAATTTCAAATGCTTTCTCTTTCCGGTATAAAATAATAATTGAGAGTAATACATAGAATATATCTTCAATCAATTTAGGCAATCCAACCATTTGACCTTCTTTAAGACCGCAGCCGCATTCAATATCTATTCCTCGTAAAATTGCCTGGCTTATTGCGAGTATAAACATTGTCATCATCAGCAACGATATTAATGCAGCCCCATCGAGATATATACCTGTTACCAGAGCCAAACCGGTTAATAATTCCAAAATCGGCAAAATCATAGTCATCAAATTTTCAAGCCCCAGTGTGGGGATAGCATAATTCCCGATGTCGCGGGCAAACAGGTGGGGATTGGCAATCTTGTCAAAAGATGAATATATCAAAACCACACCAAGAATAATTCTGGCAAATAACACAATAAATTTGGAATAATTGGTTATAAACTTCATTCTACCGGCATCCCAGCGTCAGACCATTCAAACCACCCGCCACTATAAATAAAGATTCTGGTGAAGCCTAAATCCTGTAAGGTAAAAGCAAGATTCTCACTGGAGCCACAATCGGCTTCGCCACAATAAGTAACAATTAGATCGTTTTTACCTTGCAAAGAATCCAGTTTAAACGCCAATTCCAAAGGTGATCCGATATTCCAGGCACCTTTGATATGACCTTCATCGAAATACTGACTTTCACGTGCATCGATAAAAACCGTTCCATCACGAAACAGTTCAACTGCCTGATCAAAATTGATCAATACTAATTGAGCCGTACCAGTATCATCACTGAGAAATAGCTGATCGGCTTCCGGTATTCCATGGGCTATTAACGGTAGGGAATTTTCCCGCAACAGATTAATTGAAAGACCCACTACAACAGCAATAATAATAATTGTTAAACCCTGGCGGATTGATGTTTTTGATTGCAAAATTGTTATTTTCTGGAAGCTTTCCTGATTACAGATCGTTTAACATCACTTTTATCAAGTTTTTTAGTTTCCTTCAAAACATCCGCAACCAATTCAAACAAATAATCATCGTCGCTGATTTTTTTATCTAAAGCAGTTAATTTGTATTCACTGGTATTAATGGCTTCGTCTAAAACTAATTTTGCTTTGGTCTCCTGAACATGATATTTAGAAATAATTTTCAGCACGTTAGGGTTGTCGGCATAAATATCTTCCAGTTTCATATCAGGGTTTCTTTTTTGGAGCGATTCGAATCGTTTCTCAACAGTTTTTAATGTCTCTTTACTTTGACTGATATCCATGACCGGCGAGTCCATATTGACCATTGTTAATTCAACCTCAGCCACCCACTTTCCCTGAACACCAACGGAGTACAAATACGGACCGCCTTCGGTTTGGGGAGATGAGGGATATGTGCGACCCGTATAACCACTGGTGAAAATATAATCAGCCTCAGGAAATTCTTTCTTCCATTGATCATAATCTTTTCTGTTACCATTGATCAGTAAAACAATAACATCTACTTCGGGTTGCAATTGTGAAATTAATTGTTTGCCGGTTTTGATATAATCCTTGGCTTTCAAACCAGCTGCAGCAGCTGGAATTTTATCTGTCAAACCAATAATACCAATGTTTAGACCACCTCGATTGATTATCTTATACGTTTCAAAAACCGGTTTATTATTTTCATCAACAATATTTGCGGAAATGAAAGGCAAACTGAACTTTTTCGCTAAAGAATCCATAAATGTGAATCCCAGAGCTAAATCATGCACTCCAACATTTAGTGCATCACAGCCCACGCGTTCATATCCTTGAGCTAAAGTCTCAGCTTTTAATCGATTGCTTTTAAGCTTGTTCGACCTGATCATTTTTGGATTATATAATAAATTACCAGCATCGAGAATGAGTAAATTTTTACCTTGTTCAAATAAGGAATTAAGATAAACAAATTTTCTTGACAGACCGCCAATTCGGTTCTTTCAGCCACAGGGATCTAATTGGCCGTTGACATTTGCCGTAACGATAAAGGTAACATTTCCTTTGCGATCAAACCGATCTCCACCGCAGCTATAAATTGTAATAATACTAATTAATATCAATAATTTCTTCATACTCAGAATTGGGTTCCCGTCAGCTTTATGTTTTTTTTACATTAATTAATTGGATATATCACCATCATGAAAATAATCGCATAAACCGTAGTTATCAGCAATAATATCCATAGGGGGTATTTTTTTTCAAATAACAACTTCTTCCAAGAGTTTCCAATGACATCGTTCATAACAATGTTCCTTCCCTTTTAAGACAATCAATAACACAATCAGAAAATATCTTATTTGTGAAATCAAATTCAACAATAATAGTCATCCCTGACACTTTAGATTAAAATTTTCCTTTTTTAGTAATTTGACAATTTTATCCAAATGATTGCCCTGAATTAAAATCTCGCCATTTTTAACTGTTCCACCAACACCACAAACAGTTTTCAATTTTTTACTCAAAGTAATTAGATCTGTTTTTTGCCCAATAAAACCAGCGATTAAAGTAACTGTTTTCCCGCGCCGATTTTTTCTATCTGTTCGTATCAATAAATTCTGTTTAGCAGCTGGTAGTGTTTCAATTTCGACCTGATTGTCAGCTTCCATAATAAAATCAGGATTTGTAGAATATACAATTTTATTTTTATTACGTCTGTGTCCCATTATACTTTTAATCAATTGTGGATTACTGCTGAATTTAATACCATAATTGATAGTGTTTCGAAAACTAAAATACAACAAATTATAATACAGATTACGTATAATAGACTATTCGTGGAGCTGGACGGGATCGAACCGACGCCCTCGTGAATGCCATTCACGCGCTCTCCCAACTGAGCTACAGCCCCATTATT
>JABMPO010000088.1 GCA_013203015.1 Fidelibacterota bacterium | reverse complement strand
TTCCGTCATCCCCACTCCGGACATACGTAAATGGGTCGTCAGCGCGATTGCGCTGAAACCAAAGGGTATACCTTCGGAAAGATACAATAATGAGAAAGTTGTTAATCGCCCCCGGCGGGTGTTCAACGGATTACCGGACATAGCTTTCCTTTTGTCTAACTATTAATTCAAACTGATCGTTCATTTAGTACCAGCGAATTTCTGGTCAATGACAATTAAAAGATATAAAATATTTCTGATCGCAATGGTCAGGGATGCTTGTCAAGGATGATCTAAAAAGCAGTTAGCAAGAATGTTACATCTACTTCCTTGATAGAATTCGACGCACAAATCACCTACGCCCCGATACTATCTGGGACTTCGATGAGTAAACCTGGGAATATTTTGCCAAATCATGATATTTTGGCAGCGAGTTCCACTACCATCTGATAAGCATAATCTAAATTGAATTTTTCAAAATCCCGGGGTTGTAGAACCGATTTTAGCTGAGTTTCTATCTGGCGATCCAATTCTTCTTTACGATCCGGTGAAATATCGATGGGTTCATTTCCTGGAACAGCCAGTTTGGTTGCTACCATTTTAAGAAATGCAGTATTGAAAAAATCGATATTATTTGTTTGAGCCGCCAACTGCAGATCGTAAAAATCTCGAATCGCAGGTTCCCTTCGGGTTAGTGCAGCACGTACTTTTTCCGCTAATGCTTCTTGTAGATTCATAACCTGAACCGAAAATTCAGGATACAATGATATTTCGCTTAATGGATTATTGGATATTGTGCGAACTTGTTTGTGTTCAAATGGTTTAAGTAATGGTTCTCGTAACCCGATTTCCAGTTTGATCTGCTCTTCCTTTTCCATTACTACTGAATGATAAAGTAAATATGCTATATATTGCCTGGACTGATTATGACCAGCTAGCGCTGAATAACTTTCAATCCCCGGTATAACCAATGGCAATTCATCAATTAATTTCTTGATTGGTTCTATTTTTTCCCGACGAGTGGATTTTGTTGTGCTCTTTGAGACCGGTATGACAAAATCAAGGTCTTCACTAAGTCTATAGAAATCGAAATACACTTTACTCAAACAGGTTCCGCCTTTGAACACCAACTCGATTTCGTCCTGAAATAATCGATCTAAAAGCAATGAACAATAATAATCTTTTTCTATCAGAGAAGCCGAAAAACCAGTTTCCGCCGCCGAATAGAAAATCGAATCAAGAAAAATATCAACGTCCACGGCATGAATATATTTCTTTGGCACCTTATCCATTTACAATTAATCCCCATTTCCTGTTCAAACTACCACGGGATGCTTTGTTGGGAATCCAAGGGATCAATGATTTTGATTTGCTCAACTTATTCAATAGCGGGGCAACAATATTTGCGAGTTGTCCCTGCAAATCCAGCAAGTAGCCAATTCTGCGGAATGCCGCCTGATTACCATACTTAATAGTGGCATCCACTAACTCGGAAGCAAATTCCAGTTCGGTTTCTATTTCTGATTCAATCCACTTATATCCACGTGGAAGACTGTTGAACCGGGACCAATCATAAACAACATCCACCAGGGTCCTTGCTTTGGATGAATAAATTAGATTAACTCCTTGGGGGGTCGCAATTTCTGTTATGTATCCGAGACGTTGATCGCTGGTTTTAATAAACTGAAACATTTGGTTACCGATTGTTCGTTTTCCCGATATTCTATTGTTATAAACATAGTACCTATTAGGAACCTGGTCATCAAAACCGTAAAAATTAAAGGCATTAGGTCCGGTAATCTGATACTCACCCTCATACTCTTTCATGAGCCTATCAAGAATAGTTGAAGTTCCCGGACTATACTTCCCGCCAGCCGGTAAACGGGCAGGAATAAGATACACGCCACGTTTTAAACGTACGATCCAACCTGAATCTGTTAACCGTCTTAACAGATCATATTCTTGCGCTTCTGTGATATTTAGCACCGGAGCAATCTCCCCGGTACGAATCACAGTTTTATTCTTCAGTTGGGTGTAGGCAAAAAACCGGGCTGAAAGATTTCCGAGTTCTGTTCCTTTACGCTTCATTATATTTCTCATTAATGGGCTAGAAACCCTATAACTGAAAATATAATGAATATTTCGTATTTCAAACACAAATTTATTATACACAATTTCACCCTCATCACTCGTAACTTGTCTCTAAATATAGCGGGAACGCTCACCTGCGCCCCCAAAACTAAGAAGAACCATTTGAATTGTCTGGCTCAGGTTTTTGATCAGGCCATCAAGGAAGATATTCTAAAATCAAATCCAGCCCGATTAGCAACTCTTCCAAAGATTCCAAAAGTTATTCGGCACCGGTTGATGACTCAGGAGGATATTGAAATCATCTTCAAAGGGGCTGGAAGCTGGAAACTTTATTACCTGTACCTTTACTATACCGGACTTCGGGCTGGGGATGCTGCCATGCTCACCTATGGTAACTTAGACCGTTCCAGAAAAGTTATAACCAATTACATCAGGAAGAGCCGTAGGATTCATGAATTTCCATTGGCAGATGAGCTCATGAGAGCTACGCCGGATGATCTACCGGAAAAGGGTCTCTTTCCGTCGCTAGCACCCCGAATACAGCTTGAAAACGGCATCTGGATTACAAATGAAAAGAAGCTCCACCATAACTTGTCCAAACCAAGAAAATTTATGCAGGCATTGCTGGCAGCAGCCGGAAGACCGAAAGCTACCCTGCACTCATTTAGGGTTACTTATAATAATTCGCTTCGGGATTTGGGATTGTCAATTCAAGATCGGCAGGTGTTGCTTGCTCACAGCAGTACCAGCACAACTCAGATTTATACCCATCCCAACATTGAATTAGCCAGGGAATATGTAAATCGGCTACCCAGCCCTACTAATACCAACTAGAATTGAAAATAGTGCTGCTAATTTGATCTATATGGTCGGATATTTACTTTTTTAATACAACTATTGAGTAAAGGGAATCTTCAGTCTTTAATATTTAGATTTGGAATGATGTAGGACTGAAACTAGTGCTAGACCGAACTGATAAATATCTAGAATAAGTCAATTCTACCGTATTGGCACAACGTGTTTTAGAACACATCAACCATCAGGATCAACATATTTACCATCTCTTCCGAAAAATGAACCCGGTGGATGATACTGCCCATCACGTCCAAAAAAGTATTTTTGGGGGTGATATTTACCATCTCTTCCGAAAAATGAACCTGGTGGATGATACTGCCCATCACGTCCAAAAAAGTATTTTTGGGGGTGATATTTACCATCTCTTCCGAAAAATGAACCT
>JABMPO010000087.1 GCA_013203015.1 Fidelibacterota bacterium | reverse complement strand
TGTGAATCCAGCATGACGGCTTGTGATACCCCGCTCCTGATACCGATAGTTGTTGCTACGGTAAATAAAATAGAGCAGCGGGTTGATGAAACGATTGATATACTTAATATTGAAACTGAATTATATTTTTTCGAACAGCCTGTCCGGTACAATAACATTGATTGGACTGCTGTACCCGAACCACCCCCTTCTTTTCTTATCCCACTTCTGATATAGAACCTCCTGTTCTGTCCGGGTGTGAACAATCCGGATTTTACCCGGCACGGTTTCAACTCGCGCCGGGGTCAGTACGTATATTTAGTAGTTTGAACAGGAGTTTTATTTTGAAAGTATCAGCATATTTTTTGAAAACAGTTCGAGTAGGTCTGCTGACCACACTTGCAATCATCCCGGTTAAAGCTGGTCAAAGTCGTAGTGAGTCAAATTTACCGGTAGAAGTTCGATCCGGTTATTTGGCCGAAACAAAGTTTGATATACCCTCTAAGCCCGACTTATCCGATTATATTCAAGCCGGTCTGCATAATAATCCCGGTGTGCATAGCGCCTATGCCCGCTGGCAGGCTGAGATCGAAAAAATAGCTGTTGCCCGGGGATTGCCTAATCCAAGTCTAAACTTCGGCTACTTCCTTACGAATGTTGAAACCGCGGTTGGTCCCCAGGAATTTAAAATCGGGTTGACCCAGATGATTCCCTGGTTTGGAAAGTTGAAGCTGAATGGAACCCTGCAATCCTTGCAGGCGGAAATACGGTTGGAGCAACTACTGGAGGTAATCAATTCGTTCACCTATAATCTATCGGCACTGTATTACGATTACTATTTCCTGCAACAATCAATCAATATAACCGACCAGAATATTGAGCTTGTTCGTAACTGGGAACAAGTCGTACGCAATAAATACAAGACCGCCCGCGCCGGTCACCCGGATTTAATCAAAACCCAGATCGAGCTTATCAAATTGGAAGACGAACGCTTGACGCTGGAAGCCAGGAGCGCACCGCTGTTGGAAAGATTCCGTGCACTTTTGAATGATACTGAATTAACTGAAATCATGATTCCGGATTCGCTGCCAAATATCGCCAGATTACCCAACCGGTTGGAGATTCAACAGAGCATTTTCGAATCAAATCCGCGTTTTCTCATCGCTGAGCTAAAAAAAGAACTGAGCACTACCAATATTCGGCGTGCCAGATTGGATTATTACCCCGATCTGGGAGTCGGCTTCGACTATATCGGCACTGGCGATAAATCGATGAATGGCACTGCAGTGGCCGAAAGCGGTAAGGATCCCCTGATATTCATGGTATCCCTTAACCTGCCAATTTGGGTAAAGAAAAACCGCAGCCGGGTCAGCGCCGCCCGCTATCAACAACGCGCGTCAGAATCAGCTTTGGCGAACCTGGAAAACCAATTGATAGCCGAGCTCGAGCAGATCTGGTTTGAGCTGGAGGATGCGCAGCGGAAAATCAATTTATACTCACAAAAATTAATACCAAAAAGTATTGAATCGCTACGCGCCACCGAGGCGGCCTACATTTCTGAACAGTTGGATTTTTTGAATCTGGTGGATGCTCAACGACGGTATCTGCAATTTTTATTGGAGAGCGAACGATCTTTAGTTCAATACCAAAAAGCTTATGCCAGGCTGGAATACCTGGCCGGGAGAGAATTATGAACAACCTTATTGACTTAATAAAGAAAAACACTGATTTGATTTTAGCATACTTGAAATCAATATCGAGATTAACCTGGCTAATAATCGGAATCGCCTTTATGGGCGGGCTCTTAATTCGGGGGGGAGGAACAAGTGAACCTGCTTCCAATGTAGCCGTGGAATCACATGAGCATAAAAGTGAGGCGGAATGGTGGACCTGTTCAATGCATCCTCAGATTAAACTGCCGAAAGAGGGACAGTGTCCGATCTGCTTTATGGATCTGATACCTATGGATTCGGGTACTGACGATGTTGGTCCCCGGGAACTTAAGTTATCACCAGGGGCAATTGAACTGGCCCAAATTACGACCAGTATCGTTAGCCGCGGACTGGCAAAGTCAGAAGTCCTGTTATCCGGTAAAGTGGAATATGATGAGACTCGCGTTAAAACAATTACAGCCTGGGTACCCGGTCGTTTGGAACGGCTGTACGTGGATTATACCGGTATAACCGTAGCGGATGGTGACCATCTGGTTGATATTTACAGCCCGGAATTATATGCTGCCCAGGAAGAATTAATCCAGGCGCTCAAGTCAGTAAATAATGGAAGTCAGGGATTTGCTGCCACGGCAGCTCAGATTACTTTGGACGCAGCCCGGGAAAAAATGTCCCTGATGGGAATCACCGAAAAACAAATAGTGGAAATTGAAAAGCGCGGAACACCGGAAGATCAATTAACAATTTACAGCCCTCTATCTGGAATTGTGATTCATAAAAACGCCATCGAGGGGCGCTACGTAAAAACCGGATCGCCAATTTATACGATAGCCGATTTGAGCCGGATCTGGGTAATCCTTGATGCTTATGAATCAGACTTGCCCTGGTTGCGATTCGGACAGGAAGTGAAATTCACTGCCGAGGCATTGCCAGGCGAATTCTTTACCGGCAGGATCGCTTTTATCGATCCGATTCTGGATTCAAAAACCAGGACTGTAAAAGTTAGAATCAACCTGCTGAATGAAGATTTTAAATTAAAGCCGGGTATGTTTATCCGAGCTAAGGTTGGGGCCATTCTGGATATCGATGGACAGGCAGTAAATAATCAACTGGCCGGAAAATGGATTAATCCCATGCACCCGGAAGTTGTAAAAGATGGTCCCGGTCAGTGCGATGTCTGCGGCATGGATCTGGTGCCGGCCGAGCAACTCGGT
>JABMPO010000086.1 GCA_013203015.1 Fidelibacterota bacterium | reverse complement strand
TTCGCCAAATATTGTTCGCCAATAATCCAAAATTGGAGAATCAGGTGGTATTATTCGATAATCACCGAAATCATTATTTTGTACGTCCAGTGTATCGGGACCGTAATCATTATAACCAGGGGATATAATCCCCTCGGAAACATGGCTAATGTAATTGTCATAGGCGGTCGTGCCGGAATTGCCACCAATGAATTCTAAAATACTGCCATACTCATAGATAATTTCGCCGCGCATCGATGATATAAACGCAATCAACAAAATTGTGGCAACAGCGCGTTTATGAAATATGGAAGAAGGCATGGTAGTATTTCCAATTCAACAGGTTATCGCTCGGTTGTTTGGCAGTTTATCCTTAATGACGTAAGTTAAAGTGAAACAATTTACAGGGAAATTATGGAATTAGACAGTGGGAAACAGAATGGGATTCCTAAACTGATCCAGATTTTGTTAATCTGCGATATCATTTTAGTCATACTGTATCTCGGTAACCATTTTATTGATTATCCCTTTAGCTGGTTTACTGATTTCATTGATCTGGATAATGAGAATAATCTGCCGGCCTGGTATTCATCAATCCAGATTTTCCTTTTGGCAATAACATCCGGAATGTATCTTAGAAATCTGTCAAGCGAACAGCAAAAGCTTAATAAATTGGCCTGGATTGTACCCCTATTATTTGTCCTAATGTCGCTGGACGAGATTGCCATGATCCATGAAGAATTCGGTGAAATGACTGATTTCTTTCTGGCTGGGGGCACGCGAAGGAATACGATTTTCCGGGTAACGGGTATCTGGATGTTTATTGTTGGTATCCCATTTTTTGCCCTGATGCTGGGGATCATCCTGCATTTGAAGAATAAAATCGGCAATATCCCGGGAGTAATAAATAAACTTATTCTTGGATTAGTAATTTACGTGGTTTCGGCCGCTGGCATTGAAATATTATCAAATTTCTTTCGAAGAGGCGCCGGTTATCTCACCCAGGTGGTTCTGGAGGAATTTGGTGAAATGCTGGGGGTAACGATCGTACTTTGGGGTATCGTCGAATTGCTGAGCACTCAGGGTATAAATTTTAACAAGCTGTTGCCGAGAATTACTAAAAGTGAACGCTTGTAAATCATTTAATGATTCAATAATGCTCGGAAAAAAACCAATATCTCCGCGACTTATGGCCACTATTTTGGCAGCCTTCAATTTCTTTTTCTACATGCTATTCCCCGTGCCGGGGTTTCGTCGATGGGATGGATTGATGACCGCCACCACAATAGCGCATTTTGGTGAAACACCCTGGCAGGTGATACTGTTTTTTGCCCACACTCTGGTAATTCCCATAACTCAATTTTTCAATCTGATCCTCGGAAATGCCGATCCTTTACTGGTTACAAGTCTGCGCGAAGTATCTTTATCAACAATCAATGTTGTGCTAATGTATTATTTCTTCCGCAATTTTCTTAAGAACGATGTTGCGGCAATAATGATTGGATTAGCATATATCTTTTGTTTTTCGCACTGGCAGTTCACTACCGGTGGCGAAGAAAAAGACACCATGCTGGTGCTGAATATTATTTATCTGATCGGGTTTTTCGGACTAAAAGGTTGGATTTCCTTTGGTTTCGTACCCAGACTTAAGTTGTTTGCAGCCCGTTATACCAACTGGTTTGGTAAACATCTAGCCGAAATCGCATTAGGAACCATACTGGCATTTTCCATCATGATCCATCTGGAGAATGGGATACTGGTTATTACCACTGGAATCGTGTATTTGCTCCGGAAAGAATTTTATCTGAATTATCAAAAGCAAATTGTTGAATTTCTAACAATCATGCTTACTGCCGGCATAATATTGCTGATCTGGTTTGGAATATTGATTGTTGGTGTCAATGGGATAACGACGGTAGCCGGTGCAATGCGTTGGCTGCTGGAATATCATGCTACCGGTGAGTTTTTTAATGCTAATATTGTATTTACCGACCAGCTATTATGGGCCTATGAGGGTTTTCGCAGGTTCCTGATTGGTAAATATTTCGAACATGGCTATTTATGGATTGAAGTAATTGTTGTGACATCAATATTTATTTTTCTTGTTGTGAAATCATATAAGTACTCGCCAGAAATTATTAGGATGGCATTGATTTATATTGGTGTTGTCAGCGTTCATTTTTTCTTCTGGATTCCCTGGGACCCGGAACAGTGGAATCCCGTGGCATTTGCCGGATTCATTGTAATCACCCCGGCGCTATTTACATCTAATCAATATTTAAAGCGAATAGCCGGTATTTTTGTGGCGTTACTGGTGGTAATAAATTGCTTTACCTATTCTAATCTTGCGGATCGCTATCAAAAACCATATCAGAATAATAAACAGATAAATACTGAATATGTTGGAGGATTGAGTGGGTTTTACCTCAGAAATTTACCTTATTCTAACATGGCACAGCTAACGAAAAAATTTACCGAACCAGGAGCGCTGATCCTGGTTGATCATCGGCATCTTGTCAATCATTTGCTGATTTATACCGACTTGGAACCGATCGTCACCCAATACCTGGATCAACCGGATGAAAAGTTAAGAAAAGATCTGTATTTATCGCAGCTCAGCGTCCATTTTTACAAACCACAGATTTCCAATCTTGATTTAATTGAGCGGATTAATTCCGGGAACTCGGTTTATTGTCTGTCAAATAATGAAGGGAAGATCAGTAAGAATATTGGTCAACCACTACAGTTTAGTGAATTGTATAATTTCCACTTCAGGGGCTATAAGTTAAGTCTAGTCGCGCTTGGAGATAATTGATCGTCGCCTGGGGTACGTTGCCTGCCAGCGTAACCCGATTGCTGCAATTATTACTAATATATTGAAAATAATAAAAAAGGGGTTTTTCAGTTTTGATAGGATTGCATTTGGCAATCGAAAATGTAATGAACGCAGGAAAATATTATTTTTTTCTCGGTTAACTTTTTGGTCACGACGCTCCATATCTTCCAATTGTAGCTGATCCTCCAATCTCCAAAGATTACCGGAAAGGAGGGTTTCCATACTTGTTAATGAATAGGGTTCGGGTAGTTGGAGATCAAGGTACGGATCATTTTCGCTATATATATCAACCCGTTTATTGGTATTATCTTCACGCATAATGTTTAATAATGTTGGGGTAGAAAATTGGGAATCATTCGATGCATAAATATAACCATGTTTTCCCCGGGGCCAGCCGGTGCAGTCTACCACACGATAGTAGGGGAAAATATCAGTAACGCCTTTTAGGATTTTCATTCCCTGGCTATTTGGATACCAGGGTAGCGGGCGACCCTGAGTCGATTCAGCGAAAATCCCGTTTGGCTTGAGATGTCTTTGAATCGCTTGATAAAAATCAAGATTATGCAAGAGCATAGTGCCTAATTGATAGGGCGCCGAGATATCCATGATTATGAGATCAAAATTTTCGTCGGTAGTGGATAAATAATGTTTGGCATCATCGATGATCAATTCATAATTATCCCACTGGTCATAACGGTTCAATTCGTACCAGCATTGTTGGGCGGATATCACGACAGTTTGATCGATTTCCACCATTGTGATCTTTTCGGAGAAAGGACTGATGCGGCCAATAGAGTACATTGAACCGCACCCGAGTATTAATACTCGTAACTTGCTTGATTTTTGTTGATACAGGTATTTTGCTGGCAGCTCAGCCAGAAAATAAGTGAATTCGCTTAACCCGGTCTCCTTAACGAAAGCTCCAGATTCATCATACTGATAGCCAAAATATACAACACCATTCAGGAATGACCAGCGTGAGAGCGGTATGGTTTGATCGGTATCTTGATAAGTATCTATTATATCAACAGTATGATAAAGTGAATTGGCGCTGAATTTAATATCCGGGTTTTCATAATCCCGGGTAAGATAATAATCCTGGGTCGACAAGCGGTATAAATCAGGTCCGTACAGAAAAATTAATCCAATTATCCAGATGCCTGCCAGCAGCAAAGGATTTCGCCAACGCGATTTTTGGAAAATTAGATATATCAAAATCAGGAAAAATGTGAAATAGACCAAATGGGTCGCTGAGGGGATAAATAAAGTAAAGATGAACATTGCCAGTGTACTGGCAAAAGCGCCCAGTAAGTCCCAGGAATAAGCGCTTGCCATTGATTCGGAACTCCATTCATCAATCAATTTGGGCAGGAAAATGGAATAGAAGCTGGATGTTCCCAAAGCCGTTATAAACAATAGTGCAAAAAGTGTTTCCATGCCATAGCCGGCTGCTATCATATAACCTGCTGTAAACCTGCTGAAGAGGAGCACAAAAACATGTAGTAAGAACATAAGAACTGCTAATATCTTTAACAGCCTGGCATTGATAAACCTTGCGATACCATAGCCGATTGAGAAACCGGTAAAATAAGCGGCGCCAACAATCAATACTGTTATCTCGGTAGCTGCGATGATAATCGAAAATTCCCGGGTGATGAAATATTGCAGCAAAATCAGATTAAATCCGGCAATGAACAGCATCAGCCTGATGGTTCGTTTTGAATGCAAGAATCCCTTTTGGGTGCTAACTAGTACTATTTTTGGACTGATCAAGGCTGAAGCAAACGCTAGTACCAAAATAAGACCAGTCAACCAGAATAGGGCCTGTGCCCTAAGGAAAAAGGAACAACTCAAAAAGGTAATTATCACCAGTATCGATGTCCAGTTCAGGCGAGTCTGGCTCAAGATTACCATCAGAAAAGTAACCAGTGGTGCCGAATACAAAAAGTATACACCCCATTTTACAAACCCTAGTAACGAAAGGATAAAACCGAGTACAAAGCCGTTATTCTCATGAAAGAAAAGGGAAGTTGCAGAGAAATTTTGGGCAAAATTCCTGAAGAAACTGCCGGCCGGGAGAGCGATTAAAATTATTATTATAAAATAGATGGGTAAAAAGATATGATACGGAGGGAGATAAGCTGTTAAGATTGCCAGCAATATATATCCGGCAATAGATACAATCAGCGATTTGATGTAGTCCCCGGATTTTCCAAATTTCAAACTTATTACTACACCGGTGAGCCAGGCACAGGCTACAGCGAAATAGCCCAGAAATGTCGCAGTCACGAAACACTGAATGGTAAAAAATATTGCAATCTGAGAGAGGCCAAAATGAATTCCGGATATATAAAAGGGGAGAACATTTGTTCGATTTATTACCGCAGTCAAACTCAGCTTATTTACACTTTTGCGGGGTAAAATCGTTTGTATTGCAGGTATTAATTTTTCCAGGAATAGAGATATATAAATTACATAGCCAATAATCAGATTGATTGCTGCCGGTAACATAAATATAATAATGAAGCTAATTAGAGCGCCTGATAAAAAAAGTTGATGGGAATTTTCTTTACTCGAATTAGACTGATTGTAATTAAAGTGTAGACTGCCAGCCAGATAAAATACTGCTACAATTGAAATTATTATTAGTACAATTGTGAGAGGGGTAAGTCCCAGGATAGAAAGGTAATAATGAGTTAGTAAAAATGAACTTATTCCTATTACAAACACTAATAATACCGGCAGTCTTCCGATAAACAGGCTGAGAAATAAACCAACAACACCAGCGATCAGTATAAATAATGTCAATGCGGGACTATTAATAATTCCAATATGCGCGAACTTGATCAATACCAGCAGAATATAAACCGGCAGGAAACCATGGAAAATAGTTTTGAGCTTCTTTGATGATATTGACATTTTCAGATTGATTAAAAACCTTTATTAGTAAGCAGTAAATCGATTTCAGGCTTAACGATAATTCTAACCGGATTTTCAACTTCGTCGGGTAACCACCATCGGACCATGTATTCTTCAAAATCCTTATAAAAGGAGTTTGAACCATAGAAAAATAATCCGGAAGCATGCTGAATAATAAAATAGTTCGAAAATTTCATAACCAATTTATTAATCGAAATGAGCATTGTGTTATTTAATCGGGTAAAATTAGATAGTTTTACTGAAAGGATGCCTCTATCATCGACCAACGAGCAAAGGTTCGAAAGAAATTCCGCAGGTGCAGATTCTTTTATCGAATATGCTGAAGCGAGATTAGCAGATACCAGATCATATTGTTCAGCAGACGTATGGGTAAAAAGTCGTTGATTATATCGGATTAATTTGAATTCAGGAATAATTCTAATATTGTTATAGTCATTCAAAATTTCAATCAAAAATGATGGTTCAGCCAGCATAGTAATTTTATAG
>JABMPO010000085.1 GCA_013203015.1 Fidelibacterota bacterium | reverse complement strand
GTTATCGTCGTACACCTCAATACCACCCCGATCCAGCAGATCGCTCCCTGCTAATAAATGCAGCCCAAAACCTAAATCCAATATGGAAAGTGGACTGAATGCCAGTCCCAGACTGGTCGCACTAATATGACCCTCGCGGTGAATTTTATGATAGCCCGCCAGAGGATCGCGATTATAATTCCCCGAGGGCAAGCTGCCACGGACTTCCTCCAGATAATCGTATTTAAAATCCCAGAATGTCATTCGAGCCAAACCAGCCCGCAATCCCAGCGGTAAATTTAGTAAAATTCCAGCGCTGATATTATTATACCAGTTCCGGTTCGAAACATAAATGTTATCGGCAACTACATCGTCAAACATATCAAACACCGGAAACGAGCGCTGTTCTTCTACTCGTTCCAGACTGGCAGAAAAAGTCACGATCCCCATGTTGTTCCCTGGATTCAACAAGGCTGGATTGGACCAGATATTACCATATCCGGTACTGGTGGCTACGCCGGCCATTCCCATTCCCAGGGAACGAGTACTGGTCAATTCCGTACTCACAGGAAACAATTGATTAAAATAAGTCTGGGCCGGGACCCAGACTATCAGCAATAAAATGGTAATTGAAATATTGTGGATATTTATTTTCATATTTTTCTCGATATTCTCAGTCCCATTGCGGGAAATTTTTTTCGGCTGATGTTTGTTAAAAAGCATAATCCACCTGAATCCTGATATCCGATGATTCGGTACGGGTTGCCAGACCATTATTTAAAGTACGAATATTTGCTTCTGCATCTGCTTTGGGAAAAGCGTAGTTAGTCACTAATTGTCCGCTGTCGGTAGTCCATTTGACCCGGATCGCCCAGTTATCACCCAAGCGACTGAATATGGCTACCCACCAGCGTAAAGCATCGCTGCCGCCGCTGTCAAATACCTGGAAATCGGTATCTTCAAAATTCCAGATGAAGCCATTATACATAAGTACCTGCCCCATGATTTTCATACGGTCGGTAAAATTATGGTTCATCCTAAATCCCAGGCCTTCACTACCGGTTCCGGCACTACCTACGATTGCTGGAGCCGTCCCGGACAGGGGATCAATCGATAGCCGGCGACGGTTGGTGAAATCAACAAAAGATTGGATGTACAACAATTCAATGTTATCATACCGTGACAGTCTGAGTTGGGCCCGGACAATTGTCTCACGAGCGTAAAATGCAGATGGATCCAGTTTGTTATGAGCTCCTCGCATCTGCCATTTCTGCCGGATATTAAAACGGTAATTGAATGCCGGCCGGTATTGTAATCGAACAACCGTCCTGAGATAGCGAGCATTATCGGCCACCCGGGTCCAGGTATCAAAATCGCTGGTCAGTACAAACTGACGGTGAAATTGGTAGCGGCTGTACACATAGACCCCGCGTTCAGCCTGGGGTTGAGCGGCACCGGTATATAGAAAGCCATAAATCGCATCTTCAAGATAGAAAGTATCCTCAAATATTGTACCCTTATAGCGCTGATAATTGGAGAATGAGCGCTGATAGGGATTATCATAATCCAGGTCGTAATCACGGTAAACAACCAGAAAATTGAGACTGTTGAATTGCAAATAAGCACTGAGCACCAGTGCCCGGGGATCATTACTAAACTGGCCAATAATACCATCCTTATCCAGGATACCGTATTCACCCTGTAAAGCCAGATTCTTGATCACAGCCGTGAAGTCCAGACCAAAGACCCGCCGTAGCGCTTTAGCATCCGACCAGATCGGTGATTCAGCTTCGGAGGCATACATTGCGGCAATTTCGGTATCGGCCGTGTTGCCGATTGAGGTCAGGAATTTGCCTTCGTCAGCGGCGGAGATCACTGTACGTTGAACCTGTGGGTCGATCACTTTATCGTACAGACTTTCATAGGTCGACAAACCCAGAATCATGCCCGGTTTAAAAGTATAGCGGAAATTACCACCGTAGGTTACCTCGGTCACCACATCCAGCAAGGGATTTGTCAATAAATCCCTCTTTCCATCATTATCAAGATCATTGTATCCGTAGTTAGTACGAGGATAGAGCGTGATCATGGTCGATATGGTACTATCGGCGTTCAGAACTGCATCCCGCTCCCTGGTGGAGATAAATCCGAAAGCCTGTAAATTACCGACCGAACCCTGAACGGCAGCGCCCTGCAGGGCATATTCATAGGATTTTGACAGATCCGAGAAGACACCAACCACCCTGCGGCTCCAGCCGTAACCGGATCGGCGCGGTGAAAAGAAATCCGTACTTTCAAATACCACACCCTGTCCCATTGTGGCTGAGAAATTTCCCAGGATAATGCGATCAAATTTGACCTGACCCAAGCTGAAATTGCGATAGATCAAAGCCGATTTAGTATTGGCTAATTTCAGGGCACGATCAGTCTCACCCATGTGCCTGTGATAGGACAACCCGAATTTCCAGTGTTTTCCGAAACTGGCTGCCAGTTTATGCTGCAGGTCGCCGGGGTGCTCACCCAGTGGTTCCACCGCTCCCACCTCCGAGTCAAAAGACATGGTTGAAGGAACAGTTTTATAAGTCGTGTTATACCAAAAATGATAGCCCTTGCGCGATTCATCTTCGCCATAGAGGAAAAAATCCGCCATGTTTCGATAACCATAATAGGACAATCCAATCGCACCCCGTAGTGCCCGGGGATAATCGATACTCCCTTCCTGCTGACGCTTGATCACCGCCACCGCGTCTACCGGACTCACATTCTGGAGGGCCATCAAATCGTCGTAAGTGGCATCGTTCACGTTGAGCGGTTCCGCCAGCCGGTCCAGCCAGACCTCGATCAAGCCTTCGTTGGCGCCTTCTTCGCTGGTCCAGTCCTCAACCTTACGGTAGGAATCCTGGAGCCGCGAACCAAAACGAGTAAGTTCCGGTAATTCCAGCGACACCAGCGGCTTCAAAACCTCAAGCAGCTGTGAATCGAAACCGGGGATTTCCGTAAGCTGGTAAACGGTTGTCACCGGTCCCTGATAAACAACATAATCGTACAGCAGCTCCGCCTGTTCAATTGTAATAGGTAAACCGGCAATCTCATCAAACGTGGCACGATTCAGTTTCAGTAGTTGAGCCTGTGAAACCGTAAGTAGTAAAATCAGCGGGAGCAATCGGCGCATTATAATGACATCCCCAATGACATTTGATGACTAAGGGGCAGGACCGGATGGGTCATTAATGCGTAGTCTACCACAAATTTCTGTAATTCCAGGCGCAGGCCCAGTCCCAAACGATTGGGATTGGACT
This sequence comes from Fidelibacterota bacterium, assembly GCA_013203015.1. GTDB lineage: Bacteria > Fidelibacterota > Marinisomatia > Marinisomatales > TCS56 > JABMPO01. The sequence continues at coordinate 1,723 of JABMPO010000085.1, read as the reverse complement.
GGACACCGGACAGAATTTTTAATCCCTTCAGGATTTCGTATTCCATTCCGGCAGAATATTGGCTAACATGACCGGCTGATTTGGTCATGGCAAAGGTAGTCCAGACCAGGTCGTAGGGAGAATACCCCACACCGACCTGAACAGAACGCGGCAAATCGACGGCGTTGTCAGTCTGCCCCAGATCGGGACGATTGAAATTCATGACTCGAACGCCTACCCAGTGACGGTCTCGTAAACTGGCCAGGAATCCGATATCAACCCCCAGGGTGCGACTCTGTCCCAGATCGATACCATCAGACCCATCACCTGCGCTGCCGGCTGATTTTCCAAAATCCAGCTGTAGATATTTCAGGCTATAACCGAATGCCAGACTGGAATTCTGGTCTTGCTGCAGGAAAAAGCCATGTTGAAAGCCGATCGCCAGTTCGGTGGTCAGGGTATTGCCGGCATAGGAAACCGCGAGTCGGTCCAGAGATAACCCAGCCACACCAAATTTCCCAATCGGCATGGCAGCTGTCATTTGGGAATGGGGTAAAAATTTCTGACCCAGATTCTCTTCATAAGCGACAGCAGCAGTCATTCCATTGACCCGGGTTAGACCGGCGGGATTAGCAAAGGCCGCCCAGGCATCGGTTTGATGTGCCACATTGCTACCGGCCAATGCCATGGAATGGGCACCGTGATAAAGCTGTTCCGTTGTCACCTGTGGGAAAATAAACGATGACAGACCAAAGAAAATAGACAATGAGATTATGAGTGATTTTGTTGTCAGGTGCTTCATTTGCCGTACACTCCAATCACCACCGGGGCTATTTCAGTATAAAGAGTCCCGGTTTTTATATCGGTTATCTCAAGATGCATTAGATATACGCCAGGCGGTACGATCCGATTGAGTTCATCACGGCCGTTCCAGGAGCCCTGGATGAAATAAGATACTTTTCGGAATTCATCGTAGAGCGGGGTAATGTTACGCCCGGCCACATCGAACAGCCGCAATTTGATACGGGAGTTGGCCGGGTAGCTGAATTCATAATTGATTCTCTCACCCAATTGGGGCACAAAAGGATAGGGTTCAACTCGCAGGTAGATTTCAAAATCACCTTCCTCTCCTTCCACCCACTCCGAAATATCTTCCGCAAAAGCCGGCATTAACTGGGTACCCTGGTACTCACCACCCAGCCCTCGCACGACAATTGTTGTGCCTTCCTGCAGCAGGGAATCCAAGGAATTATTTATCAATACACCACTGATATTATAAAGTATATTAGTCGAGTTCCAGATCCGAACAGTGGTCTGTTCTCCGGTATAATCAGAGATAACGATATTGGAACCAGTGTTGGTGGCTGTTGGGACTGAGCGGGAATTGATCACACCGACGACTTCCACAAATGTATTATTGTATTGCAGGGTGGCAAATTCCTCAAGATTCAATTTCACCACCGGAACGGTAGCATTGGTTTTAATGGTTTGAACTGTGTAATTCTGTAATTGGGGCGTTGTCTCCAGATAAAGGGCGACTTCAGCAGTTACCAGAACCGAATCCCCGCGGTTGAGTGTGGCATCGATTGGCAGGCTTTTATCAAGAATTATGCCCCGTTCGGAATTGTCCTGCAGGTAAGCCTGGCTCCGACCATCCCAGATAATTCCGGCCGGCACCGTGATCACCCCGACTAATTCCACAATTGTACCGTTATATTGATCAATATTATCCAGCACATCCCTG
>JABMPO010000084.1 GCA_013203015.1 Fidelibacterota bacterium | reverse complement strand
CTGTTTAAATTTATCGTAAAACTGTTGATTAATGGATGTCTCACTTAAGCGATGACCTAAAGTCCCGCTGGTCTTTTGAATTATTGGCTACCCCCACTTTACTAATAAAATCTAGCTCACGTGACTCACAGATTTAAAGAATTCAGCCATTTTTTTATCGACCGTACTCACGTGAGTAGTAAAATGATCAACCAGCATCTGCTTAACTAAAATCACCAGTCGAGTGGTACCGCCTTTATCCTTGTATTCATCCCGCAGTGCACAGCAATGATCTTTAAATTCCTTATGCTGCCGTTTGTGCTCATCATAATCGGGATAATTGTATTTCTCCATGTACTGTTCTTCGAGCGAGAGATGTTTATCCACATAATTTTCAAGGAAACCAAACAATTCCAATATTTTATGGTCAGCTTTACCAGTATGATAAGCTTCAATTAAACTCTGCAATTGTTCGATCATTGCCTTATGATCGTTATCAATTTCAAAGATACCCACTGCCAGGCTCTCATCCCAGTGCAGGACCAGACTTTCCAGATATTCGGTTGTAATGGATTTGGGACGTTCCAGAGAAGCACCCAGTAAACGAGCCCAGACATACCATGCCAACACACCCTGGGCGCGGGAAACGCCAAATAAAACCGTGTAAAAATCGAATTCCTTGATATTATAATGATATAAAACACTACCGGAATGAGCATCTACATTGGGCCAGGGATTCTTTGCTTTTCCATGGATACGCAGGATATCCGGTACAACCTCATATAAGTCGGATACGATCTTGAATAATTCATCATCAGGAAAATGCTCGAGCGCGAATTCCCGCAGGGCAGTGTAACGGGGATCGGTTTTGCGTAAAACGGCATGTCCGAAACCAGGGATCAGCCTTCCGCTATTAAGTGTTTTCCAGACATATTTTTCTATCTCTTCCTTAGTCGGATTTCCATTACCGATTTCCTTGCGCATATTGTCGATCCATTGCAGTACCTGCTGATTAGCCATGCCGTGAAGCGGTCCGGCCAACCCATTCATACCGGCGGATAGGGCATAGAAAGGATCGGACAAAGTTGAACCAACCAATTGTACCGTATGGGCAGTAACATTTCCGCCTTCATGATCAGCGTGGAGAAACATGAATAGGCGTATAATTTCATGAACTTCCTTATCTTCAAAACCCATCATATGGGCCAGGTTGGCGGCCCAATCCAAATTCTGGTCGGGTTCTATACGTTTGCCATCTTTGTATGATCGACGGTAAATATAAGCCGCAATTGTTGGTAGTTTAGCGAGAATACTCAAACTATCCTCAAGAGCTGGTGCCCACAAATCCTTTCGCGGCATGCCCTTGCGAAACTGACTGGAAAATTCTGATGTACCTTGCATTGACAGCAATGCCACGGATAATTGAGTCATCGGTGAAAGATCTTTCGGCAGGGCATCTAACGCAGTAAATACATATTCAGGTACCTGGTTGCGTTGCTGTAATTCCTTGCCGACATCCTGAACATCCGTATCCTTGGGAATATTTCCAGTAATTAATAAATAAAATAATCCTTCCGCTAATGGTTGTTTACCCCCTGTAGCTTTGGGCAGTAATTCAATTAATTCTGGTAAACTGTAGCCTCGATAACGAATACCTTCATCAGGATCGAGCATGGAAGTTTCGCATATCATACTTTTTACACCCCGGGTCCCGCCATAGATCTGCGCAATCGTAACATCCGAGACTTTTACATCGCCATAATTAGTGATCAAATGATCAATGCGATTTTTCATTGGATCTACCAACCGTGTCACTTTTTCTTTAAATGTAGACATATCTTCTCCATATCTATAGTATTTGGGCTGCTTTAGAACCAAACTGATTACAGATGATTTCAGCATAATCCCCCAATAATATGCTGTAATAAAATTACAAATTTAATGGCTGAAATAATACCACATTCCAATATTAAATTAAACTTCTGTTTAATTTAATTAAATTTACAGTATTGACACGAGTATTACGGCTATTACAAATCGTATGACGCTTCAGATAAAATTTCTAAAACTAATAAACCCACAACAACATTTATTTGTGAATGATACACGAGTCTCATTATCTAAAGTAAAATCTATGCTTACATTCTTGATTCTGATCGGTATTGCCATATTTACCAGTAGTTTAATTCCGGCTGAAAATCTGGCACTAAATAAAATACCGATTAGACATTATGTAAGTTTTGAAAAAATCAATACGCCGGATACTGACGTCCCAATGGGATTTCTTGGTCTCTATTACTTGGTAGATATCACCAGTTGGTTTAATGCTGGGATGGTCAGTTATAGCGCAATATCGGGTAATCAAGGCGGCCTGTTTACCCTGGGATTGATTAGTTCGACTCGTTTGCCGATTTCACAAAAACTTATGCTTGATGCCGGTCTATCTTTTGGCGGCGGCGGAGGTAATCTATGGACTGGCAATGGTTCATTATGGCGATACCACAGCGGAATACTATACCAATTTGAAAGATTTAATTTGGGAGTGTATATCAGCCAGGTTACATTTCCTGACAGCAAAATCAGCGGTAATCAATTGGGATTAGCCGTGGAACTTCCGTCAAGTATATTGATCGCGCGGCCGACCAATATCAACCACACAGAAACCAAACTTCCGATAATTATCAATGGAAATGATATACACATTAGATTCAGTCAGAACCAGTTTTCCCTGATTCAGCAGAATTATATTCAAAAAACCGGCACTGCCAGCATCGATGGCACACCCCAGGATGAAATAATCCGTCTGGTGGGTTTTGAAATAATGCATTCGCTCAGACCCGGATTGTTTTTACTATTAAAAACTGCCGGTGCTTTGGGCGGAATTCGCCATGGCTATATGGATATAATGGCTGGCGCTGGATTTAGTAAAACAATTCCCGGCCGCGGAATAAATTATTACTCAAAATTGAGCGTGGGGGCCGGTGGGGGTGCCCGAGTTGAAACTGCCGGCGGCTTACTGCTTGATTTGCGGGTGGGGCTTGGTTTCAAAATATTGCCGAACCTGTCACTGGATTTAGCCGGTGGTTATCTTGGTTCGCAATCCGGAAATCTGCAAGCTTTGACTACAACCTCCATGATATCATATCATTTGAAGAATGCCGGGCTATCTGAATACCCGGTTCTTGAATCCAAGAATAGTATTTATATATACAAAGCCTGGGCGGTGCGAATATTCGATCAAGTTTATAAAAACCCGAAACGCCTGAACCTTAAGGTTAATGACAATGTTCGCTTGTTGGGCATTAAATTCGATCACCTGCTGACCCAGTGGGTCTATATTTCCGGGCAGGGAATGTTTGCCTATTCCGGTGAGAATGTGGGGGGTCTGGCTGTCGGCTTGTTGGGAATCGGATTACAGCATCCGCCAATTTTTAATAAACATATCAAATTGCATCTCGAGCTGGCGGGAGGTGCGGCTGGGGGTGGTCACCTGGCTTTGGGTGAAGGTGCAATTTTCCAGCCATCAACTGGTATTACGTTTTATTTGAATCAATATCTGGGAATTCAGTATTCCATTGGTCAGATCAGAGCATTGGGTCACGAATTAAAAACCAGTGT
>JABMPO010000083.1 GCA_013203015.1 Fidelibacterota bacterium | reverse complement strand
GTCGGGCACGGAAACAATGCAGGTTGTAAACGCCGATGAGTATGAAGCTCAGCAATTGGGAATTTCAGAGGGAGATGCGGTTTTTCTGATCGAGCGTATCAGTAAATGCACAGATGGAACGGTAATAGAACTGGCGAAGACTATCCTGAGAGGTGATATCAGTAAATTTATTATAGAATTATAATAAGCACCAGATCAGTTTGATGCATTTTAATAAAGTATGTCCGAGAAGGTATCGTTTTTTTATACGTAAAATAGAGTATTTTCTATTAGGAAGTAGAAAACCAAATACGGGTGGGATACGAATTTTTTTTGTTGATGGCACAACACGTGACCAACGATTAGGAGTTTTCTGATTGCTGACGAAATCAGCCTGCTTTGCTGCCACCCAATACCAAAACTCATTTAACAAAAGTATTCATGACTTAATTTTTACGTAATTTTTACGCCTATGTGACAAAAGGCATCATTTCATGAATTAGTTTTACCGTAGGAATTGAACTAAATTCGAAGGTAGAAAGATGAAAACATACATTGCAGCTTTCCCAATAATTATTGCTCTGATCTTTGGCAGTGTAACACCGTTATTTTCTCAAAATCCTGAACTGTTGTTCCAGCAGGGTTTAGTTAAAGAGGAGGGTGAAGGCTCATTATATGAGGCGATTGAATTATACATTAAAATAGTAGATAATCAGGATGCTGATAAATCAATTAAAGCAAAAGCATTGCTGCACGTTGGACTGTGCTACGAAAAGTTGGGAAGGACAGAAGCCACCAAAGCATATCAAAACCTGGTGGATAATTTTCCTGGACAAAAAAATGAAGTCGCAATTGCCAGGGAAAGGCTTTCCCTGCTTTTAAGCGCAGTGCAGGCAACCGCCATACCCAAATCAGTGACCTTGCAGAAAGTATGGTCCGGTGGGGTAACTATTGGCTGGGGTGCTATATCTCCCGATGGACAGTTCATTACCTATTCGGATTCGGAAACTGACAATTTAGCAATTCGTGAATTATCAAATGGTAAAACATCTATTTTAACAAAGGAAGCTGGTGAAGATCCGTTGCAATTCAATATGGGTTCTACGGTATCCCCCAACAGTAAACAGGTTGCATATGCCTGGTATAAAAACAACCATGAAATAAGGCTTATTGAGGTAGATGATCCCCATCCGAAAGTACTTTACGGTAATGAAGATGAGGATGTATATCCCTGTGCCTGGTCTCCTGATGGAAAAATAATTTATGCCAGGAGTCTTTTTAACAAAATAAACCAGGGTCGGATACTGGCGATCACTGTTGCAAGTGGAGAAATCCAAATATTAAAAACATTTAACGATGCTTATTGGTATCAGTTAAGTGTTTCGCCTGATAACCAATTTATTGCATATAATGTACGAAACTATAAAGACAGCAAGATTTCCGATACTGATATTAATCTGATATCGACTGATGGTAAAAATGAAACTTCACTGATTAAACATCCGGCAAATGATTACCTACTTGGCTGGTTTCCTGATAAAAATCAAATTCTTTTTAAGAGCGATCGTTCAGGAACCTGGGATGCCTGGACTGTTTCAGTTATAAATGGTGAAGCTTTTGGAGAACCCTGGCGGGTACTGACTGAAATTGGTGAAAATGCTTCGCAAATGGGTTTTACGGAAAATGGAACTTTCTATTATTCACTTATATCAAGAAAATTTAACACTTTTACAGCACCTCTTGATCAAGTTAAGGGTGAACTCAAAAGTGATTTAGCTAAACCATTGTTAGGTTCTATCGGTCATGCACTGTGGTCGCCCGATGGTAAATCCCTTGCGTTAATTAAAGAACAATGGGCTATTAATCGTTATCCCTTATTTATTCGGGATTTAGAAACAGGTAAAGAACGCAAGTTGCCGGATTGGCTAAATGTTAGGCATCTACGCTGGTCATCGGACGGTAAAACCCTTTTAGTAGCTGGATATGATGATAGAAGAGAACTCGAAAAAGATAATAATGGTGGAATATATACAATTGAAGTCGAATCAGGTAAAGTAACCGAATTGCTTGCTTTTTCGAATACACAAGAAAACGATGGAGAAAAATCATTAGTATGGGCGCAAACCATAGCTAAATGGTCTGATGACCAAAAGAGTATATATTATTTAAAAAATAATCAGCTTATAAATCGAAAATTAATAACCGGGCAGGAAAAAATACTTTCACAAAATAAAAAGATTAGCAAAATACTGGGTCTTTCACCCGATGGAAAAAATCTGATTGTTAGTGCTGAAGACCAAATATATATTACATCAACCACTGGAGGAAAACTAATTTCAATAGTGGAAGTTAATACGACTACTACTGGGCCTTCGTTGAGAAATAAAGCTGTCTGGTCACCAAATGAGAATTATATCTTTTTTACAAAAAATAGGGATGGTGGTTCTGTTTTATGGCGGATAAATGCAGAAGGAAAGAATCCAAAGGAAGTTTGGCGATCAAAAGTCCCGATTTCCAGTTTAAGCATCCATCCTGATGGGCAAAAAATAGTTATTACAACCCTTAATCAAGAGTCAGAGATATGGAAAGTGGATAACTTGCTCTCAATTGAGGAAACTAATAATAATTAGAATTGAAGCTATTCAGACAATCGATTTCAAAATGATTAATTAGAGAAAGGTACCTTGGAACAACCGGGGGTACTTATTAATAGCGTGTCACGTCCTGAAAAAAGTTGACTAAATGTGGAGGTCAAACATAAAACGACAGAATGAACAGCAGAATTAAACCAGTATCGCGGCTTTCAATAGTTTTTATCCTTGCCGTGGTAATCTCGGGAAGCATGTTAACCTATTTTAGTGTGAATAATATTTCTAACCTGAAAGAGTTAACAGAGAAAAAAATCCTGGAGGAGCAGCGGGGACTTTCAGTAAGGTATTTAGATGCTATTAAAAACAATATTGAAAATTTGGCCAATAAATTTTCAGATGAACTTAACACACATGGCTTATTAATAGATTCGCTGCTTAAAGCAGTATCCAGATATGACTGCATTGACCAGCTGTTTATCCTGAATAAAGACGGTACTTTTATTTTCCCGAATTTCCCCAGATTACAGAAAAATATTAGCGAAGCAAGTTTCTCTGACAGTTTTAAAACTACGTTCGAAGCTGGAGAAAAAGCTGAATTCGTAGAAAATAAACTAAAAACAGCCCGCCAGAACTATTTATCCAGCCTGCAGCTTTCGACCGAAAAAGCAGATTCCGCGAAAGCAATAAACGCCCTGGGAAGGATTTATCTGAAATTAAATGATTTCAAAAATGCACGCGCCTGTTACCAACAAATTGTATTTAATTATTACTCGGAACTTAGCCCGGATGGATTTCCTTACGTCTATTATGCTATTCAACAGCTTATAAAAATCAGCAATACCGCTACTATCGATGAAATGGCATCAATGATTGAGTCTGCGCTGGGAAAAATGGAGACTGGGGCAATATCCCTGAATTTCATCACAGAGAAATTGTTAATTCAAATCGGACGGTGGACAAATAATAATTCATTTCATCAGCAGGGTCAATTGGCTCATATTAACAAGATGATTGATAAAATCAATTTGCAACTCAATTTTATCAGTGAATATGAGACAGAACTCCCGGAGTTATTGAATATAGAAGCTACCGGCCGCTATTTGTCCGTTGGAAATAGGTACAGGGCGATTAATGCTTTTTCAGGGGGAAGTGGCGAGTTAATATTGATCAATACCAATTTTGAAAAAACTGTAGGCTTTGTTGTGGACCGTGAAAAACTATTGGCTGAAATTCTCGGGACAGATATCCAATCTGGTTTTGACTTCGAATACCTGTCTGTGCTTTCACCTGGAAATATGAATTCTACAGAATATTATCTCAAATACTCTTCGGAACTCTTACCATTTTTCCCTGGGCTGCATATTCAAATAATGGTAAAAGATGAAAATCTTATTAAAGAGTTTATAACACGCAGAAGTTGGGTCTATGGGATTGCATCAATATTAATCCTGGTTGCGATGCTGCTGGGAATTATACTCATTTTAAGAGACATTTCAAGAGAAAAACAAATTGCCAGATTGAGATCAGATTTCATTTCAAATGTTACTCATGAATTAAAAACACCATTAACTTCGATCCATATGTTTGCCGAGTCGCTCCTGTTAGGCCGGGTCAAATCCGTTTCTGACAAAAATGAGTACCTTTCGATTATCATCAATGAGAGCGCAAGACTTAAACGAATGATAAATAACATCCTGGAATTCTCCAAGATGGAAAGGGTAAAACCAGAATACCATTTTGTTGAGAGCAATATCTCACTAATATTAAAAACAACTATCCAGGAAATGGCATACTGGCTTGAAGAAGAAAAATTCGAAGTCGTAACTGAACTGGATGAAAATATTTCTGCTAAGATTGCCCCAGAAGAAATAAAACAGGCGTTTGGTAACTTGCTTAACAATGCCATAAAATATTCTACAATTAATAAGAAAATCATTATCCGGTTATTCAAGAAGGCGAATCAAATATCTATTGAGGTGGAAGATCAGGGAATAGGTATTCCAGAAGATCAATTTGATCTGATATTTAATAAATTCTACCGGGTTGATCGAAAAGAAGGTATCAGTGGAACCGGATTGGGCTTAACAGTGATAAAAGGAATTGTTGATGCACATAACGGAGAGATATTAGTGACGAGTACTGTTGGAAAAGGAAGTAAGTTTTCCATATTGTTAAATAAATAGGGTAAATAAGTGAATACTATTCTGATCATAGAAGATGACATCAGTATTCTCAAGGTATTAAAAGACAACCTAAAATTTGAGGGATACCAGGTAATTGCTGAAACCAACGGTATCAAAGGTTTGAACCTTGCGCTTGAGAAACAACCTGATTTGTTGTTGTTAGATATAATGCTGCCAGGGCTAAATGGTTATGAAATTTGCCGGAAACTAAAAAATGATGTACCGGAATTACCTATAATTATGATTACTGCCAGAGGATCAGAAATGGATAAAGTATCCGGCTTGGATATTGGGGCAGATGACTATTTAACTAAACCTTTTAGCATACCTGAACTAATGGCTCGCATCAGAGCAGTTATTAGAAGATCCAACAAGGAGGTTGATATTTCACCGGAATATTCATTTGGAAAGATTAGAATCAACTTTAAAAATTATCAGACCTTCGTCGGCAATAATGAAATCAAATTATCCGGTAAAGAATATGCCATTATGGAATATTTCATCAAACATGAAGGTGAAGTTGTTCACAGGCATGATTTGTTAGAATCAGTCTGGGGTTATCATGCAATGCCAACGACTAGAACAGTCGATAATTTCATGCTGGATCTCAGAAAAAAAATTGAAGTAAACCCCTCAAAACCCAAGCACATAATTAGCATCAGAGGAGTTGGGTATCGATTTAACGCCAAACCCCAATAAATTAATTCTATTACAAAGCAGTGTCTTATCACATTGTTTGGAAAAACCAATTTTTTGATCCGTTAAAGAGACTCGCTTAAACTGACCAGAAAATTTTCATCGTTAGGCGTATTCCATTTCACCGATTTGTAGTTGACTTAATAGGTTTCTGAAATAACTGTGTTAACTTTTTTGTTAAGCAGATTTTATTTTTACTTCAAATAATAACCTAAGCCAATAGAAAACTGTAATCCATTGCCGCTCAAATCACGAAAATCGGAAACGACATCAGAAGTTGGATAAGAGCTTCCGAACGATGTTGCTTTTTCAATGGTGTATTCTCCTAATATTATCAATTTCAACTCGCTGAATAAATACAGAGGGGATTGTGGTGCTTTTATTTCTGCCCCCCCGAGTAGATGGAAGCCCACTGGATTCTGGTATTTTATCTCGTCATTGACGTCAGGATCTTTTTGCACATATTCTACTGATGGATTTGTTGATATTCCGGCACCAATATAGGGTGTGTAATTTTTTTCAACAGGAATCCTGTATAATATTGAAGCTCTTAACACAGATTTTTTAAATTGCATAAAATTATCTTTTTTGATATATCTACCTGAGTTTTGCAATCCTATTGCAAATTCGAATGATAATAACTTTGATATATCATAACCGATAACAGCTTCAGGTCCGGTGCCACCACCCGGACTAATATAAATATCTTGCGGATCCTTGTCTTCATCCTCATAATATCCCTTTCCAACTAATATTCTTTCTTCGAATCCTGGTCCGAATATTAATGATCCTTTTGCATATAACCTCTTGACAACAAAGGGTGTATTACCGGATAAGTTTTCCTGTATTTCAGAAAAAACTATGACAGGTATAAGTATTAGTATTAAAGTTAGATACTTCATTGAAGTCTCCTTAGATTATTAATATTTATCAATTGATATTTGTCGCATAGAACACGCACGAATTGTGCCAGATTTACCTTTTTCAGGGACAACCAGTTACCGGTCGTGAGAGACAGATATACTGGTATTGCCAATTGTTCCGGGTCCCCCATCAAATAATATTTCTACAGGGTTGGTACCCGAAATATGCGTTATTCTAAATATCAAATCGCCGTTCTTTCCAGACTTTGGATTGTCTCCCAGGATGGCATTATCTTCGGTAATATCGCATTTGATTTGTATTCCTGTTGTTTCGGAAATGTATCTTATGTCACAATCTTTGGACGCAAGGATGGTTTCAGTCCCATCGTCATCAATTATATAGTCAATCCGAACATGGGCATCACTTTGAGACCAGAAAATCAAATCACAACCATATTTTGAGTTAGTTATATTCCAGTCCAAGTTTGTTCGCCAGCTTGCGCTGGTATTAGACCCTGAAGGATAAATGTAGTAGGTAATATATAACCAAGAACTACTGGGGCCAGGTTCTTGACTTAGTTTATCCTGGTATCGGAGATAGTATGTGGTAGGATCCCCAGTTGGTGAAGATACAGGATTTCTATCACATGATAGAATTATAAATACCAATACTAAAGGTACGAGTAATAGCTGTTTGTAAATCATGGGATTATCTCCCTTAAGGTTTGAGTTGCGCTGTTTCCTATCGGCATGAATGATTCTTGTTTTGGATATTCAATGAAACATCGTTAAAGTTTCTTCACTACGGATAGCTTCAAACAATTATCAAATGAGATTCGGAAATCCAAGGAGTTGTCCAGGTCTTCTATTTCATCGCGCTTCAGGTACTCATACACAGAAAACCCTGCAGATGCCAGACAGATGCCTGATAGCACATAACTGATGTTGTCATTCCTTTTTGTGGCGTCCCTTGCCCTTGAAAAATCTTCAAGGTTCTCTGCCGTCTTTTGGTCCTCATAATAACCACCAGCTCTTATTCTAAATACAATAGCAGCTATTCCACTTACTGCACCCAGCAATATGGGACCATCTCTACGCATGATAAAACGATACCCTTTTTCTTCGGCCAAAACAGCACTGATAAAGATAGTTTCATCTTTCTTTACTGTGACTTTTTGAGCCCAGTTTTCGTATCCTGATGTGGAAGCTCCAATGGTATATTGACCGGATTCCTCGACCGGAATATTTACCGGTGAATTACCTCTAAAGGTCTCATTAACATAGATCTTTGCCCCTTTGGGTTCACTGGTAATATAGATAGACGTTCCTTTCTTAGGAATAGGTTCTATACCAATAAGCTGTCTCGTAATGGTTGCTACAGGATTATCTAGAGATTCTGTTGTGCCGATGTAACTTTGGTTGATGCTGGTTTCAATTATTCCTGTCGTAACATCTGTTAATTGAAGTGTAATAATTAATTTTTGCCCCAGTTTTCCGATCGTTCCAGATACCATTTTTTGAGCATTTAACATTTTCCCAACTTCTACAACACTTTCTTGAGTGGTAAGCCCGCTCAGTTGGATCTCCATCTCATTAACCAATTGTGCTACATTTCTACGATCCACAACTATATATTTACCGCTTATGATTAATTCATTGGTTACTATGTTGGAAAGCGCCACAGTGCTTGATGCTGAAATGTCCTCGCTGACACTGAGATCTAATACTGCTATTACTGTTCGCGTCTGGGCTAAACAAAGTACATTACCGAAGAGGACTATAATAATCAGCTGGTAAAAAAAAGATCCTTTTCTCATTTCTCGGTCCTTTCACTTTTTTGACTAGAATCTCTCACAGCGGTTCGCGTGCTTACGAAGACGTCACCATGGCTTATCATACAATCACATTCACTGGGAGTAGGCTATATTCTAGCGGAAGAAAAGCCAGTATATAAGTGCGTATACGGAGTTCATTACCACCATTTACCAAAAATATTGTCTCGTCCGCACTGCCGGTTATATCAAGAGCCCAGTCAGGGAGATTATTAATGGTAATTTGCTCAAAAGTATAAAGCGGCTGGGCAAAGATGGCTGAAAGAAAGATTGTTGCTAATAATAGTCGTTGTAACATACTACCGTCAATTTCACTCCAATTCTCTAGGTAAAACTAAATCATTAGATAAGGCCGATTGTCACAGTTGCGTCAGAGTTCTGTAAAAATTAAGTCATAAATGAAAGTCTTTTAAAACTCTTAGACTTTTTAGCTAAAAAGTTAAGGGACATTTTTAGCATTTTGAATTAGAAGTAATTTGCCAGATATGATTGAAGTGGTATATAAGTTTTGGGCATATCTCATCGGTTACATTTGATACTTCATCAATTCCGCGATTGATACGACAGGACTAGACAAAATCATTGCACTATTGCTTAGCCTTTTTATTATAGATAAAATATTAATTACTTCTTCACCGGTTTGGTTTATCTAATAAGATTAGTATCAGTAAATTATTATATCTAAAATCGGATTAAATTGTCCTGTTTAACGATTAGTGAGGAAATTGCTATCTGATTTTAGGTGGATATTTGAGCAATTATTTTCAATTCAGATTAGCTACGACAGAATATTTAGAAGGAATTAATAATGCAGACTAAGACCTATAATGCGTTTGAAATGGCACAGGAACAGTTTGATCGCATCGCTGAAATGATGCAACTGAACGAAGGTACCATTCAATTACTACGAAATCCCATGCGGGAATACCATTTCAGTATCCCCGTGCGGATGGACGATGGACATTATAAAGTTTTTCGTGGCTTTCGAGTCCAGCATAATGATGCGCGTGGTCCGGGGAAGGGTGGAATCCGGTTTCATCCGCTCGAGACCATTGATACTGTTCGGGCGCTGGCCATGTGGATGACGTGGAAAACAGCAGTTGTTGATATACCACTTGGTGGCAGTAAAGGTGGTGTTATCTGTGATCCTCACAACCTGAGTGAACGTGAACTTGAAAGTATCTCCCGCGGTTGGGTGCGCCAAATATCCCAGAATGTGGGTCCCCTTTCAGATATACCCGCTCCGGATGTAATGACTAATCCACAAATCATGCTTTGGATGTTGGATGAGTTTGAAACCCTAAATCGCGGGAAATACCCTGGATTCATCACCGGTAAACCGGTGGGAATGGGTGGCTCGTTGGGCCGAACTGAAGCTACTGGCTATGGTGTGATCTTCACTATCCGCGAAGCATTGCGGGAAATGAGCATCAATATCAAAGATACTACCGCCAGTGTCCAGGGCTTTGGCAACGTCGCCCAATTTGCCATTCAATTATATAATCAATTGGGTGGGAATGTCACTGCTGTGGCCTGTTGGAATCAGAAAGACCAGAAAGCATATACCTACCGGAAAACAGACGGCATTGACCTTAAAGAGCTTTCAGGTATTACCGATCGTTTTGGTGGGATTGACAAAGATAAAGCTCATGAATTAGGTTATGAAGTGCTTGATGGAAATCAGTGGATTAAGGAAAACGTTGATATCCTGATTCCTGCGGCATTGGAAAATCAAATCACTGAAGATACAGTAAAACTTATCAGTAAAAAGGTAAAGATAATTGCTGAGGGTGCAAATGGACCTACGACACCGGCAGCAGATGAAATCATTAAAGCTCAGAATATTTATTTAATTCCAGACCTATTGGCTAATTCTGGTGGTGTAACCTGCAGTTATTTCGAACAGGTCCAGAGCAATCTGAATTACTATTGGGATAAAGACGAGGTACTTGCTAAACTTGATACAAAAATGACTGCTGCCTATAGATCCATCAGCAATCTTGCTCATCGCAAGGATATCAAGATGCGTGATGCTGCATTTATTACAGCAGTTACCCGGGTTGCCCAGGCTTGTCAGGAACGCGGTTGGATTTAAATCAGGCCAAAATAATTAATTAGGAAACACTTAGATGTCTCGCCCTGGCAACATACCCACCTTCAATAGGGAATTCTTTGAATCTTCGGAGAATTTTACAACTATTGGAGAAGGAAATATCGGGGGTAAGGCTCAAGGGTTGGCGTTTATAAAGAACCTAATTGAAGTAGAACTGGGACATGATCAGTCCGATGATTTCATCCTGGATATTCCTCGCCTGACTGTAATCGCCACAGACGTATTTGATATGTTCATTGAACGTAACAATCTAGTTGATCTGCGAACATCTAAGTTACAAGATTATCAGATCGCCCATGAGTTTTTACAGGGCCAATTCCCAGTAGAATTTGTGGGTGATTTGATGGCGCTGATATCAAGCATACATACTCCGCTGGCCATTCGATCCTCAAGTCTCCTGGAAGATTCCCTCCAGCATCCCTTCGCAGGCGTATATAATACAAAGATGATTCCCAACAACCAACCGGATACGACGACCCGTTTTCATAAGCTGGTGGAAGCTATCAAACTGGTCTGGGCATCCACCTATTTTGCCGAGGCTCAGGCGTACATTCGCAACACCACAGCGGACCCAGCAGAGGAAAAAATGGCGGTAATCATCCAGGAAGTGGTTGGATTCCGTCATGGTGACCGGTTCTATCCTAATATTTCTGGAGTAGCCCGTTCATATAATTACTACCGGTTTGGTGATAATAAACCTGAGGAGGGTATAGTAAACCTTGCTTTAGGTCTTGGGAAAACCATTGTTGACGGGGGTGTTTGCTGGTCATATTGCCCAGCGGCACCCCAAACAAGCACGCCTTTTGGAACTATCAAGGATCTATTGCAAAACACCCAACTTAAGTTCTGGTCGGTAAACATGGGCAAGCCGCCAGAATATGATCCTATAAAAGAAGCTGAATACCTGCGAGAAGATGATCTTTCCGATTCTGAGGGGGATCAAACGCTGGCACTAGTGGCTTCTACCTATGATGCTGCCTCAGATCGCATTCAACCCGGTATTCAAATGAAAGGACCCAGAATCTTAAACTTTGCACCGGTTTTAACCTATGAATCCATACCGCTAAATAATTGGGTTAAGAAATTAATTCATAAATCGAGGGAACATATAGGTGTAGACGTTGAGATGGAATTTGCTATAACTGTGGATCCGATATCGCGCAGAGTTCGGTTGGGATTTCTCCAGATTCGCCCCATGCTGTACACAGATGAAAAGATCAACCTGCCACAGTTGGATGATGTGTCCGCGAAACACCTGGTAGTTTCCAACAATGTTCTTGGAAATGGGCGAATTAAAAATGTGCGACATATCATGTATGTAAAAAAAGATAGCTTTGACAAATCCAAAACACTTCATATTGCTAAAGATATTGCGGACTTAAATGAAATATTACGTAATCGGATTATTCCGTACATTCTCATTGGATTTGGCCGATGGGGTAGCAATGATCGGTGGTTGGGTATCCCGGTAGTTTGGTCACAGATCTCCGGTGCGCAGGCTATCGTGGAATGTACATTACCGGAGATGAATATTGAACTGAGTCAAGGATCGCATTTCTTCCATAATCTTACCAGCTTTCAAGTGCCCTATTTCTCGGTACGTCATCATAAAAATGACGATTTTGTTAATTGGGAGTTGCTGGATCAGCAAACTTCAATTCTCGAAACTGACAACATGCGCTTGATACAATTAGATCATCCGGTATCAGTGCTGGTGGATGGTAGATCGGGTAAAGGAATAATCATTTATGAATGACAAAGTGCATGCTGTAGAGGATCTGGTCGTCAATTTGCGTGAGCGGGCCAAGGAACTAAACTGTATCTACCATATTGAGGAATTAGTTCAGGAAAAAGAAAATAATTTTGCTGCAATCTTTACAAATTCGGTAAACATAATTTCCCAAGCAATGCAATATCCCAAGCTCTGTCAGGCACGGATCATTTTCCAGGGTAATGAATACACATCAATAGATTTCGCACCCACGGAGTGGAATTTATCCAGTCGTCTGTTCGTACAGGGCTTTAAGGAAGGG
>JABMPO010000082.1 GCA_013203015.1 Fidelibacterota bacterium | reverse complement strand
TTTCGCACAATCAGTGAGTTCTGGCCTTTCTTGAGGTATAGATGCTCTACTTTCAGGTTTGACAATTCAGAAACCCGCAATCCGGTATTAATAGCTAGCTCAATAATTAAGGCATCCCGAACATGAGCCTGAATTCCTTGAATTAGAAAAAGTTCTCCGGATCGACAATATAACCATTAGCATAATCGACCATTATATCGATTGGCTTGATTGTGCAACAAAAACCAAAAAAAATCATATCAATGTCATATCAATATTTCTTGATCAGATGATTAAGGAAGAATTAATTAAAAGTAATCCTGCCAGATTAGTAACTCTACCACAAATCGTAAAAGTTAGGGAGCATAGATTATTAGATGATGTTGACATTGAAGTAATTTTCAAATCTGCCGGTATTTGGCAGTTATATTATGCTTATCTTCTCCACACTGGTTTAAGAGCTGGTGATGTTGCTATGCTGACGTATGAAAATATTAATCGAAAAAAGAAAACAATCATCAACTATATAAGAAAATCAAGACGGATGCACGAAATCCCGCTGTCAGACACATTAATCCAGCTGACACCTGATCATAGAGCCAAAGCCCCCCTGTTCCCTTCCCTCTACGCAGTTAACGAAAATAGTGATGGCAAAATTGTTACGAATGAAAAAAGATTACATGATAGATTATCCAAACCAAGGAAATATATGCAGGCAATTTTACAAGCAGCTGAAAGACTAAAAGCTGATTTGCATTCATTCCGCGTTACTTATAACAATCAACTTAGAGATTTAGGTTTGTCAGACAATGATCGCCAAATCTTAATGACGCATTCTTCTTCACGAACAACTCAAATTTATACACATCCCAATATGGACCTAATGCGTGAATATATTAACAAATTACCCGACCCAACAAAAAACGTGTCTAAAACGTGACTAAATTGACCACCAATCATTGCATTTCGTCACACCAGGTTACACTGTATTACAAACGTATAACTCACTATTTGTCGACGAGATAACCCTATTCAACGACGACAAATGTAAAAACATAGTTAGCGGGAACGCCTGGGAATCGAACCCAGCGGGCCTGGATTACAGGCCCCAACGGTTTTGAAGACCGCGGCGGGCACCAGCCTCACAATCATTCCCAAATTTTCTTAAAGCACCCCATTCTGATTTACTCTGGCCGATTCATAACGATATAATTTAATTTAAACTTTTGTTTCAGTTCATTACCGATTTTTCGGGCTTGGTTCTTACTGGCATACCGTGCTACCCGCACCGCGTACAATCGCCGGTTATTGCTGGAAACTTCATTGATTTCCACAATGTAGCCACCCTGAACCAGGGTTGCTTTCAATGATAATGCATTTGCGTATTTGCCAAAGGCACCAACCTGCACCACCCACGGTCGCGGTGTATCTTTTACTTTTGGTTTTGATCCTGGTTTTTTCTGCTCTAATTTTTTCTGCACCTGATCAGGATCCAACTTCACCAATTCAACATCGGCTGGCGGTATTTCAATTTCTTCCAAACCGGGAATTCCGTAATTATAATTGAGGCGCGGATGCAGGCGCTTGAATCGCGCTAAATAATGCGCGGCACTGTCGAGCTCACCGGTAGCCATGAAGCTGTTGACCATCAGATCCATTGATCGCTGGATATGTTTTGATTGGCTATAACGCAACGGTATTTTGTATAATTGTTGGCTGGCCTGTGTATAGAGTCCCCTGGAGTACAAATATTCCCCGATTTTCATGGCTGCGTCAGCAGCATATTCACTTTTTGGATAGCGCCGTTCAATATCCCGGTATAAAGTCAACGCCGAATCACCATTGGTTTCCACCATGGCCCTCAGAAATGCAACTCCCGGGTGGTCCGGGTACTGTTTGATTAACTCCGGTAAAGTCTGGCGTACTTCACCAACGCGACCCTCCTGTAAAAGCGAAAAATACAACCGTAAATCCTGCCCCTGGATAACTGACAGCGCTAACCCAAGCAGGATAAAATACGCACCAATTTTTTTCATTGATTCGAATCTGAAGAAAGTAGATCCAGAATTTTATCGATCTTACGTGCCAATTCGTGGGGATTTTGGCTGTTCAGTGAAAGTTTCAATTTCATAAGATTGGCAGGAATGGAGCCCGCCGATTTATTAAGGGTCTCTTCCACCAGATTTATAGCTGCCCGACTCTCCCCCTTATCAACCAGCACATTGGCAAGTCTAACCATTGCATCGAGAATAGAACTATCTTTTTCCAGCACCCGGCGGTAAAAATGCTCTGCTTCACTGAACCGGCCCAGCTCAAAAAGGGTTGTCTCAATTTTGGGATACACTTTTACACCTTGTCGGGGACGACAAAGGGCAAACCGCTCCCAATAGCTGACGGCATTATTTAAATCGCCCTGCCGGTAATAGAATTCACCCATTTCGAACAACGGCATTCCGAAATCCGGAGCTATTTTGATCGCTTTATTCAAACAGGCTATAGCTTCACGTTGTTGGTCGCGCTCCAATAAATAGCGACTCTCAAGTAATTTAATTGTAGCAAGTTCAGTAACGTCTACCTGCTTCTTTAAACGCTGACCGGTTTTGGCAAACTGCATTGCCTGTTCCCAATCATTATTTAACTGGGCGAATTTTAGCAGTTTTTCATTGGCCCAAAGATTCTTGCGATTGATCTTTAAAATATGTTCCGCTTCCCGGTTAGCACGGGGATAATCCATCAATCGCTCGTAATCAAGCACCAGTGATTTATGGATTTCCAGGAGAAATTCCCCCGGTAAATCCGGTCTGACCGTTAAAGACTGATGAATTTTTAGAGCTTTATTAACCTGATTCTGTTCCCGCAGTAAATCGCCGAGATGCATATACGCTTCAACATGACTCGAATCATTGCGGACAACGGATCGCAACAAATCAATTGCCTGGTCAGCCTGACCCCGAATTATGGCAGACAGCGCATCGGTATATAAGGCTTGAGATTGGGGTTTCCGGCGCGGTCGGATCCAGAAGTAGACAGCGCTGCCCAACAATCCGATGACTAAAAGGGAAATTATTAGTGTATTCAAAATTATTCTTCCTCGTCATCAGAATCGTAAATATCATCAATACCAACATTTCGCAAATTGTTAATTTCTTCCGTTATCTGGCGATTTTTTTGTCTGATCGAGTGAATATCCGCTTTCGCACTCAAAATCGTTGACAGGGACACACCAAATCCGATCAGGATACCGATAGCCACCGTAAAGACCATTACAATCGCCAGACTAACCTGATCATATTGTACCAGTATCAAGTCTACCGACACCCGTTCAAAATTACGCATTAGAAATACCAGCAGCAGTAAAATGACGGTCAGAAAAGTAAATATTTTCACAAGTTTCATTGATCTACTCCTGTAATTTTTCCATGTAAACTTACCCCGCGTGCTTCGGTAATTTCAACGGCAACAAAATCTTTTATTTGGGCATTGCCCTTATCAAATATTACCCATTTATTGGAATCGGTTCTCCCGGCCCAGTTAAGGCTGGATCGCTTACTTTCTTTCTCGACCAAAACGATCTCGGTATTTCCAACGTTTTCCTGATTGCGAATTAGCGTATGTTGCTTCTGTAATTTAATTAATTGTTCCAAACGATACTGGCTTTTTTCCGGGTCAACCTGATCGGTAAATTGAGCGGCCTTGGTTCCGGGACGAGGTGAATATTTAAAAGTATAAGCCGACTCGAATTTGACGTGTTCCAGCACTTGCAGCGTTTGCTGGAACTCTTCATCTGTTTCGCCTGGAAAACCTACAATTATATCAGTCGTTAATCCCACCTGAGGTAAGATTTCCCGGATACGATCAGAGAGCCGCATAAAATGATCCCTGGTATAGGTACGGTTCATGCGCTGTAAAATCCGGTCGGCACCAGCCTGCAATGGTAAATGAATCGAGTTGCAAACATTATCCAGTTCCGCCATTGTCTCCAGCAATTCGTCATCAATATCCTGAGGATGGGGAGACGTATAGCGAATTCTCTTTAAACCAGCGACCTGGGCAACGGCTTTTAATAAATCGGCAAAACCTTGTTCTTCATGTCGATAAGAATTGACATTTTGCCCGAGCAGGGTTAATTCAACAAATCCTTCGGCAACGGCCTGCCGGGCTTCAGTAACAATGCTGTCAACAGGCCGGCTGCGCTCCCGGCCCCGGGTAAATGGCACGATACAAAATGTGCAAAATTTATCACAGCCCCGCATTATAGATACCCAGGCATTAATCCCGGTCTGACGACTGGGAAAGAGATCGTCATAAACTTCAAATCGGGAGAGCTTGGTGTCGACAACACTATCGGATCGATCCAGCTTCCGATTAATTAGTTCCGGTAGTTTTCGATAGGAATCCGGACCAAGAACAACATCGATATAGGGCTTATTTTCCAATAATTTATTCTTAAGATTCTGAGCCATACACCCCAGCACACCGACTATTAATTCCGGTTTCTTCTCTTTCAGTATCCTAAAATTACCCAGGCGAGAATGAACCCGTTCTTCGGCATGTTCGCGAACCGCGCAAGTATTGACAAAAATCGCATCTGCTTCATTAATTTGTGTAGTCGCTCCGAATCCTTCTTTCTGCAATAATCCCGCAACTAGTTCCGAATCGGCAACATTCATCTGACAGCCGTAGGTTTCAATATAGTATTTTTTTCTCATGAGGCCGGTGGAAATTAGGATTGTATAACTGAATTAACGCAGAAAGTTCAGCGAATCAATTAAGATAGCCACTGAAGAAAT
>JABMPO010000081.1 GCA_013203015.1 Fidelibacterota bacterium | reverse complement strand
CCCTCCCTCAAACAGAAGCGCCCGGTGCCGTGACGATATCGGGCGCTTTTACGTTACTTATTTAGACTAGAATCAGGTAACTGTTCCACCATCAACATTAAGAGTTGTCCCGGTGATATAACTGGCTTCATCACTGGCCAGGAAACAATAAGCATCAGCAACTTCAGTTCCTTCGCCCATACGGCCCAAAGGAACCCGCTGCAGCATCATATCCATAACTTTATCGGGGATACCGACAGTCATATCGGTCTTTATAAATCCGGGGGCGACGGCGTTCACACGAATATTTTTCCGTCCCAATTCCCGTGCCCAGACTTTTGTCATTCCGATTACGCCAGCCTTGGTGGCCACATAATTGGTCTGACCAAAATTGCCGGTATGAGCCACCACCGATGACGCATTGAGAATTACACCACCTTTTTCCGGATCCATCAACGCAACCGCAGCCTGTGTGCATAGAAAGACGCCTTTCAGATTAACGTCGATGACCTTATCAAACTTGTCTTCGTCCATTTTCTTCAGCGTGCTATCCATTAAAATACCAGCATTATTCACCAAAATATCGACCCGGCCATAATTCTGCTCGATCATTCCAAAAAGATTCCCCACACTTTTCGAGTCGCTGACGTCAACTTTTACAAAATCAACTTTCCCACCAGTTGCCGAAATTTCATTTGCGGTTATCAACCCAATCTGATCGTCGAAATCGGCAATAATAACCGTTGCGCCTTCAGCAGCAAATTTCTCAGCGGTTGCTTTGCCTATCCCCCGGGCACCCCCGGTTACAACCGCAATTTTATCCTGTAAACGATTCATCGCATATCCCTCTATTTTGTTTGTTTGATAAATATTTTAAAATCCTTTAAAAAATGTTTTTCATTTTAGAAATTTAGGCTGCAATATCCGCAACAATCCAATGAAATAAGAACTATGATATTAGATAATATTACTCAGACGATCGGTAATACTCCGGTTGTAAAACTTCATTCAGTCGGTAAAGAACTGGAATGTGAATTATTTGGCAAATGTGAATTTCTAAATGCCGGTGGTTCCCTGAAAGACCGTATCGGTGTTCGAATGATAATTGAAGCTCAAAAAGCCGGCCGCATCAAACCCGGTGATACTCTGATCGAACCGACTTCGGGTAATACCGGTATCGGAATGGCCATAACCGCCGCCGCTTTAGGTTATAATCTGATTATTACAATGCCGGAAAAAATGAGTCAGGAGAAACAGGTCGTACTGGAAGCCTTGGGAGTGAAAATTGTGCGCACACCAACGGGCGCCGCTCATGATTCGCCGGAAAGCGAAGCCAATGTAGCCAAACGTTTACAGCAGGAAATACCCGGCTCCATAATTCTTGATCAGTACTCTAATCCGGATAATCCGGATGCCCATTATTTTGGCACCGCTCAGGAGATCATCGACGATTTCGGTACTGATCTGGATATGGTAGTGATCGGTGTCGGCACAGGTGGAACCATCACCGGTTTGGCCCGCCGTCTCAAGGAAGTGAATCCCGAGGTACAGATTGTTGGTGTGGACCCGGAAGGGTCAATCTTAGGTGGTGGCAATGAAATATTCAGCTACCTCGTTGAAGGCATCGGCTATGATTTTTATCCCGCCGTTCTGGACAATGAGCTGGTTGACAGATATGTTAAAACCAACGACAAAGATTCATTTCTGATGGCGCGGAGATTGATCAAGGAAGAAGGTTTGTTGGTTGGCGGCTCCAGCGGAGCTGTGGCATGGGGTGCTATCAAGGCAGCCAGGTCGTTGAAAAAAGGTCAGAAATGCCTGGCGATACTACCGGATAATATTCGTAATTACCTGTCCAAATTCGTTTCAGACGAATGGCTGCGGGAAAATGGATTCCTGGATTAGGTCGATCGTTAAATATAACAAAACAGCCCGCGATTTATCACGGGCTGTTTTGTTATTAAATGTAATTCTATCAGTTCCGACCAAGAATAATATCCACTACTAACAATATATCGGTTACTTCAAGCGAACCATTATGGTCCAAATCACCAGTCTGGAAGTCCAGATCATTAGGAGTACTGTATCCCAACGTGAAGCGCAATAACCGTATCACATCTGATACATTTACCTGGTTATCGTGGTTAACATCACCAGGTATAAAGGCATCACCCTGAACAATCACGATTATTCCCACAGGTGTACTGGTAGAATCGGTGCCGAGTACTCTGGTTATCAATTCATATTCAGCAATCAAACCACCGACCAAAGAATTATCGGTATATGTTTCCACTCCCTGGGGTACTGATTGAAGATATTGACCGTTACGGGAAATATCGATACCAAAAGTAGGAATCGGATCTCCTCCGAACAAGGTAGTCGGTTCAGTCCAAGTTAATTGAACCTCATACCAGTTTCCTGTATCGGCTTGCAACTCTGTGACCGGATTGGGATCGAGAGAATCGCTGGCCATGAATCCCTGCACCAGCAAAGCGGAATTATGAATATTCAACCTGCCACCACTGACTGTATTAGTGCTGAGGCTGGTAAGCGAATCCGTACCGGTCAGGATAAAATCTTTCAACAATAAAGCGCCTTCAGCTGGATTGGCTTTATAATAACTGGCAAAACCGCGCGACATGGCGGCGTGTAAAAATCCGACCGCGCCCGCTACATGAGGTGTAGCCATTGAAGTACCAGACAAAGTACCGGTATTGTTTCCGGGGTAAGTGGAAAGAATGCTGGTACCTGGCGCACCCAGATCAATTGTAGTAAGACCATAGGCAGCACCGGAATTCTTGGAATCATAACGGGTGGTGTTGGTAACCGTAATCAGATAATCGCTGTCACATCCGGTCGGCACATCACCAGAGACATCGACGTTTGCGTTTATATTCATAGTTGCCGCAGCACTGAGAATCCCTACCTGCCCCATGGCGTTATAAATATCATTCCACAAAGGATAGGTACCTGAATTACAGTCGGCATAATTAACCCCAAAACTGCTATTTGTCGCTACTACAAAAGCTCCATATTGACCACCTGTAGAATCATAAAGGGCGCGTTGATCAAGAGAATAGCCATAGGCTTCCAGAGCAATCGATGTCTGGCTGGTTGAGCCACCAATAGTCATAATTTTTACATTCCAGTTCACACCAACCACTTGATTATTGTTATCGCCGCGGGCGCCAACGATTCCACAGACATGGGTGCCATGATTATCACTGGG
>JABMPO010000080.1 GCA_013203015.1 Fidelibacterota bacterium | reverse complement strand
GTCTTAAGTCTGTCTATCTATTAAATTCCGCCTGCTTTTTTTATTACCGTAAATCCATTAAATAAAGATAATCAATCAACATTTAGGTTAATATTAGCTCTAAGTGGAGCAATAAGTGCAGGTAAACCGGGTTCAAATCCCGCCTAATGCACTAACTGGAGAAAATAATGAAATTTGTTAAAACCTTAATATTTGGGTCGCTTTTACTGGCCCTGCTGTGCTCACAAACCCCGGAAGATCTGCTGGTCACCGCCGAATCTCAAATAGAAATGAAGGAATTTTCGCTGGCAGTACAGACCTTACAGCAGGCAATTGATCTTGATCCGACTTTTGCTCCAGCCGCATTCAAACTGGCGCTGGTTTTCCTGCGCACCGGCGATATGCAGAAATCACAATCACTTTTCAGGCAGGCGATTGATGTCGATCCTGAAAATCAGGAGTATCGCGATGAATTTGACCGCATCAATGAGATCAATTCGCTTATGGGAGAAGGAAAACGGTTTATGAATAGCGGTGAATTGGATGAAGCTTATGACATTTTCGACAAAGTTATGACCCAGTTTCCATTTTTTGCCAATGCGGCCTACAGCATGGGAGGGGTAAAAATTGTGCAAAAGCAATATGAAGTTGCTATCAAGCATTTCCGCCAGGCCTTAGAAATTTATCCGGAGTTCAGCAATGCCCAATCTGCCATAAAGACTGTTATTAAGAATATGTACAACGATGGAAATACGTTGTACAAAAGAGGCGATCTTGAGGGCGCAGTTGAAGCTTATGAAAAGGTAATTGAATTCGATTCCACATTTTATCAGGCCTGTTACCAAATTGGTGTGATATCGACCAGGATGGGCGATATTGACCAAGCTATTGCTTATTATAAAAAAGCGCTTAACATTTTGCCAACTTATACCAAGGGCTGGTACGCCCTGGGATTGGCGCAAAAAAGAGATACTGATCCGGAAAATGCAGTTATTTCATTTCAGCGTGCCATTGATGTAGACCCCACCTACGCACGCGCTTATGTTGCAATTGGTGAAATATTTCTCAACCGGCAGGAATATGAGAATGCCATTGATAAATTTCAAATAGCCATCTCGGTACAACCCGATTATGCCAAAGCCTATGAAAATCTGGGTATTACTTATACCCGGTTAGAGCAATGGGCCGATGCTATCACGCAATTAGAAATCGCTGTCCAATTCAATCCAAAGTCTTTAACCGGTTGGTATCATCTGGCGGAATCATTCAATAAGACCAGCGATTGTGAAAATGCCCTGCGTTGCGCACGGCAGGCCATTGATGTCAAAGCGAATTATGCACCGGCTTTGATAGAGCAGGGAGTAGCCTATTGGTGCAAGGGCATAGGTGATAAAACCCGCGCCTTAAATGCGCTCGAAAAAGCGCGTAATGATGGTCGCTGGCGTAAAGTAGCCGAATATGAAATTGATCGTATAAAGAATCCGGACAAGTACAAAGAATAAATATTTTCTTTTCACACTGATAATAACAGGTGATCGCGTGATAAAAGCCGTTATTTTCGATTTAGATAATACTCTTCTGGATTTTATAAAAATGAAGCATCAGGCCGTTCGTGCTGCCATTCGGGCCATGATCGAAGCCGGACTGGATTTGGATGAGGACAGCGCATTCGATGACATAATCCGATTATATCAGGATCACGGCTGGGAAAATCAACTGGTATTCGATGATTTTTTGAAAGAAAAACTGGGCTATGTCAATAATAAATTTCTGGCGGCAGGAATTGTGGCTTACCGCAGGAACCGTGAAGCCAGTCTGTTGACCTATCCAAACGTAAATCGCACCCTGATTAAATTGATGAAAATGGGTATTCGGATGGCGGTCGTATCCGACGCGCCCAGTCGGGAAGCCTGGCTACGAATATATTATTTGAATCTGCATCACATTTTTGATCTGGTTGTGACCTACGACGACACCGGCATGCGGAAACCTTCACCAAAACCATTTCAACTGGCGCTGGACTCACTGGCTATCAAACCGGAAGAAGCAATTATGGTAGGGGATTGGCCGGAACGTGATGTTGTGGGTGCGCAACAGCTTGGTATTAAAACAATCTATGCCCGCTACGGTGACGCATTTGGACGCGAAGATGCCTCGGGGGCCAACTGGGATGTGAATGATATTTATGAATTAGTGGATATTGTTCGTGGATATAATGAGTGATGAGATATTTATCGGGACCGATATAGTTTCCGTCCCAAGAATAGCCGCAATTCTGAAAAAATATCCCAACCGATTTTCCAGACATACTTATACACCCAGTGAAGTTAAATACTGTGAATCCATGCCAAAACCAGCAGTGCATTTCGCCGGTCGATTTGCAGCCAAAGAAGCGGTAAAAAAGGCACTATTGACCAGTAAAGCCATCGACAATATTCCGTTAAAACAGATTGAAATAGAACGTTTACCAAATGGTGAGCCGGTAGTGCATATCGCTGGAAAATTGCAAAATAAACTAAATTGTAAGGTCAGCATCTCCCATACGGATGAGTTTGCTACCGCAACTGCTTTGTTGAGTGTATTATTGTGACTTTGACTAAAAATAAATATCGATTTTTCCTGTTTTCATATCTTATTGTGATTTTACTGGTATCCAGTATTGCCGGTAGAAATTTTCCTGATTCAAAACTCTTCACCTTTGATAAAATTTTGCACGTTATCGAGTACAGCATACTTGGTTTTCTGGTGACTCGTAGCTACCCCGGAATATCCGTTATCAGAATTGTAATAATTCTATTATCCTGTTTTAGTTTTTCCGCCCTTGATGAGTACTGGCAATCATTTATTCCCGGTCGAAATTCAAGTGGATTGGACATATTAGCCGATAACATCGGAGTTTGGATTGGAGCTGGAATTGGTATAGCTTCCATTTTCCATAAACGGGATGATTAACAAATTACATATCCGCAATTTTGCTATAATCGATGAACTGGAGCTGGATTTCAAACCGGGTTTGACTGTGATCACCGGCGAGACCGGATCAGGCAAATCAATAATATTACAAGCATTGGGTGTTACAATGGGTAGTAAGCCCACCAAGACCATGATTAAGTCGGGTCAGGACCGAGCCACAATTGAGACCAGCCACGGTAACATTGAATATTATCGTGTAATACCGGAAAAAGGACGCATTAAAAATTATATTAACGACCTTCCCGTTAGTGAAAAAGAATATAAAATCCGTACCCGTAATATTACTGATTTCCACGGCCAGCACGAGCAGCAATTGATAATGGATTCGGCCACCCATATTCACTATCTTGATAATTATGCCGGATTAGAAATGGCGGTAAATGAGTTAAATATACTGTATAATGATCTTGATATTATTAGTCGAAAACTTGAACAGGTTAAAGCAAACAAAGCGCTGGCCGATGAACGAAAGGAATTACTTACATTCCAATTGAATGAAATTGAATTGGTGAATCCGAAGCCAGATGAAGATATTAAATTACGCGAGGAATTCACAATCGGCAGCCACCAGGAAGAAATAATCACTACCATTAACGAACTTAATTCCCGATTGGAATCGGGTGAATCATCAATCCAGGGGTTATTGAATGATTCAATTCATGATTTGGATCGTTTATTGAAGTGGGATCCCGGATTAAAGGATTTTATTAAACTGCTGAATGAGGCAGTAATCAATCTACAGGAGGTCAATGCCGGATTGACTGAGCATATTACTGCCATATATTTTGATCGAGATCGATTACGGGAGCTGGAAGATCGTTTGCAGGCTCTGGACTCACTGAAAAGAAAATATGGTGGCAGCCTGGATCAGGTGGCTGAGCGAAAAAATTCAATAGTGGAAGAACTGGCAAACCTGAAGTCACTTGATAAACAGATAGCATTAATGGAAATGGAGTTGGTTGATAAACAAAATCAGTTCCGAAAATTAGCCGATTCGATCCACGGTTCCCGCCAGGCTGTGATTGATGAATTATCAATGAACATAATATCAGAAATGGGTCGGCTGCAGATGCCCGGAGCAAAATTTAAAATAGAACTGTCACAGATAATTGATGAAAAATCTTTTGTTTCCTATGATGGTCAATCGGTAAAATATAGCGCCGATGGTTATGATTTTGTCCAATTTCTGCTTAGCGCCAATCCC
>JABMPO010000079.1 GCA_013203015.1 Fidelibacterota bacterium | reverse complement strand
TTTAAGCTACTTTTATTTCAATCTCTTTGGGCTTGGCAATTTCAGCTTTGGGAAGTTCAATGGTGAGAATCCCATTTTTAAATTTGGCACTGATTTTATCTTCGATTACCAGTTCCGGGAGGCGGAAACAGCGTTTGAAAGTACCGGATGATCTTTCACGACGGTGATAATTGGCGGAATCAGCGTTGTTCTCAACGATTCTTTCACCGGTAACGGTCAGCACGTTTTCTTTCACGCTGATATGAACATTCTTTTTATCCACACCGGGTAAATCGGCGGAAACACTGTATTTATTATCATCTTCGGAAATATCAACTGATGGTGTCCAGTTGGCAGAGCTTCTATCGAGATTCAAATCTTCATTGAAAAACTCACGATAGATTCGATCAAAACTGTTCCAAGGTCTTAAGGCTGTGGTTGGGTGCCATTTTACTAAGGTCATAATAGTACTCCATTGTTTTAAGTTTTAGTTAGCGTTCTTGGTATTCCATTGCACAAGCATAGTGCCCAATCCAATTCTCTGCCGTATTTACCGAGCTAAATTGTCAAAAATAATTATACCAGCAGAATGGCAAAACATTCGGTAATATTTTCATACTCGGTCTGCAAACCAGTCATAAATATCAGCTCCACGCCAGAATCCACAGTAATAACCCTGGAAAATGCAATTAAAAATTATTACACAGAAATTGAATGAGATTCGGATTACGGCTTAATTTCCGGCCAAATTATTAACGGGAAAACTCAATGAATAAACTAGCATTATTTGGTGGTACACCGGTACGAACAAAACCTTTTCCATCTTGGCCGCGTTCATCAAAGGAGATGAAAGACCAGTTGATTAATACAATTGAAAACGAAAGCTGGGGGGTTGGCAGTCAGGTAACGAATAAATTTCATGCAGCATTCGCAGCTTTTCATGATGCCAAATTCTGTATTACCACTAATTCGGGAACGACTGCTCTCTGGGTAGCGCTAAAAGCTGCTGGTGTGAAAGCCGGGGATGAAGTTATTTTACCAGCTTATACTTTTATAGCCACCGCATCGGCAGTGTTGATGGCCAATGCCGTGCCCGTCTTCGTTGATGCGGAATTGGAAACATTTAATATGGATGCTGATCAAATCGCAGCGGCCATTACAGAGCGAACCAAAGTAATCATGCCAGTGCATATCGGTGGAAACCCGGCAGACATGGATAAAATCCTGGCGGTTGCCCGGCTACATGATCTTAAAGTTATTGAAGATGCTGCTCAGGCTCATGGCGCCGAATGGGACGGTAAAAAAGTTGGTGCCCTCGGACTTGGTGGGATTTTCAGTTTTCAAACTTCCAAAAACATGACCGCTGGCGAAGGTGGGGCAATTATATCCAATGATGAACAATTTAATAACGACTGTTTTTCCTATCATAATTGCGGCCGGGTAGTAGGGGGAGAATGGTACGAACATCAGCATCTTGGTGGGAATTTCCGGCTTAGCGCGTTTGCCACTGCTATGTTATCCGCTCAACTGAAAACCATCGATAGCGATATGAATACACGCGATCAAAATCGTGCTCTGATCGATCAGGCGTTAAATGAAATTCCCGGTTTGACTCCGGTAAAATTATATCCGCAGGTAACACGGGTTGCCAATCATTTATATCTCGCTCGCTACGATAAAGCAGCATTTGGCGGAATCGCACGGGAAAAATTTTATGAAGCCATGCGGGCTGAAGGTGTTTTTACATACGCCGGTTATGTGCCGCTTTATAAAGAGAAACTATTCATTACCAATCCTGATGAGTATCCCTGGCTGAAAGATCGGAAGTATCGTGAAATGTACATGCCCAATACCGAGAAATTGTGCAATGAGCAATCGATATGGCTAAAGCAGAATTATTTACTTGGTTCGGTGGCCGATACGCAGGATGTAATTGACGCATTTGTGAAAGTAACCACTGCAATGCATCAAAATCCGGCACTTTTTAAAAAGTAGAGAAACATTATGACAATCTGGTCAGCCGCGATCATGCTTTTTCTGGTCATGGATCCTCTGGGAAACGTTCCAATCTTCCTTTCTGTATTGAGCAGTGTGGATAAAAAACGTCGGCGGAGAGTAATCGTCCGGGAGTTATTGATCGCATTTTTCATTATGTTGTGTTTTCTGTTTTTTGGGAACAGTATAATGAATGCCATGTCAATCAGTAGACCTTCGATAAGTATTGCCGGTGGAATAATCCTGTTTATAATCGCTATCAGGATGATATTTCCCTTCCGTCAGCGAGCGCTCATGGGTGATAATCCGGATTCGGAACCATTTATCGTTCCCCTGGCAATTCCGCTGGTGGCAGGACCGTCAACAATCGCTACGGTTATGTTGATGTCGTCCAATGAACCAGGGCGATTGCTGGATTGGTTGTTGGCCATGACTATTGCCTGGCTGGTTTCATCCGTCTTGCTGCTTAGCTCTGAGTTTCTGCGCAAAATATTTCGCCAGCGAGGACTGGCAGCCATGGAACGCTTGATGGGTATGATTTTAACGATAATTTCGGTCGAAATGTTTTTATCCGGGTTGTCGATGTTCCTCAATAACCAACAATAAAGTGAATTAGTGGATTATTGATCGAATCTGCCTCAGATCAAAATCAGTCGGAATTCCCCCGGGCCATTGCGCATGTCGATCTCGATGCTTTTTTCTGTTCGGTGGAAGTATTAAAAAATCCGGACTTGCGGGACAAGCCCATTGTAGTTGGTGGCAAAGCCGAAAATCGGGGTGTAGTCGCAGCAGCTTCATATCCAGTCAGAGAATATGGCGTTCACTCGGCCATGTCAATGTACCAGGCGCAAAAACGCTGTCCCGATCTCATTATTTGCCCCCCCCATTTCAAGGCTTATAAAACCTATTCCCGGATTATAATGGGGATGCTGCGTACCGTTTCGCCAGTGATGCAGCAAGTTGGTGTGGATGAAGCCTATCTGGATTTGACTGATCAGATAAATTATTGGACTGCCGCCGAAGAAAAACTGCGCGCGATCCAGCAGAAGATAGTTCGTGATATTGGGCTGACCGCCTCAGTAGGCTTGTCAACCAGTAAAATGATTGCTAAAATTGCTTCAGATTACGAAAAACCCTTTGGCTTGACTGTAGTGTTACCTGGTCGTGAGATTTCATTTTTAGCGCCGCTCGCAGTGGGGAAAATCCCGGGAATCGGACCGAAAACAGTTATACAGCTAGCAAATATGGGAATTATTACCGTTAATGATTTAGCCCAAAAATCCGAATATGAATTAGCTACTAAATTCGGTAAATGGGGTCGTGACATGTATCGCTGGGCACGGGGGATTGATAGTCGACCAGTGGCGGAAGTGCAGGGCGCTAAATCGGTCAGTACCGAGCGGACTTTCAGCAAGGATATCTCCGATCAGGGTGAGTTATTGGCGATAATTGAAAAACTGTCCCACCAGGTTGCCAAGCAGTTGGCAAAATCCGATCAAAAGGGCAGAACAGTAAATATTAAAGTGCGTTATGCTGATTTTGAAACTTATACCCGGCAAGTATCGCTGAATAAGTACACTTGTGAAGCCGGAGATATTATTAACGCTGCTAAAGACTTGTTTAAGCAATCCTGGATTATCGGCAGCGCCCTGCGTTTACTGGGTGTTGGCGTCAGTAATTTTTCCCAGCCCGATCGTCAAATGGCACTTAAATTATAAATTGGGAACAAATTACAGTTTTGAAAATCGAATATGCAAATTGGAAAAATAACTCTGGGGGTAGCATAACAGATTACGGAGCGATTGTATGGAAGATAAGAAGCGCTATTTGGTCACAATGCGTTGGTATATTGAAATGGATGAAGAATTAGTTGCCGGAAAAAATAAAGCAGATAAAATTTTGGATGTAATACGGCGAAAAGAGGGGGGCCAGCCAGCTTGTGCAACTTGTCCGACCCGACATCCTGAGGGAATTGGTATATTGGACTACCATCATTTCATGGGGAAAAAACCGATTTACATGTCTGTTGATCGTATCAAGGATAAATAAGGGCATTTCTATGAGACTGACAGTTGCAGTTAATGATTTTGTACGGCGCCAAACATCGGGATCAGGTAAAACTTTTTCCAATGAGCTGATATTTGAAGAAATTGCCGCTCACGCTCAGGAGCAGCTGGCCAACGGCCTATTTCGTCCCGGTTATCGCGACGGCGTAATCCTGGTTCAGGTTGTTCAGGAAATGGTCGCTAAATTTGTTTGTCCGTTTATTAAAATCGATGAGAATACAAAATTCATTACCAGATATATCAGACGACGGGAAGGCGAAGATCCTTATATTCAAATACGTGCTCTGAATGGTAAACCACTTTCGGCAGGGAAAGTTGAACTGGTCTTATATAGTCATGCTGTTCTGGCTGAAAACAATGAACAGACAACCGACGCTGATTGGGAATTAATTAGTATAAATGCCATTCCTCAGGGTGTGGATCAATTACCCATGGGTCCGGCGACAATGATGCGTAACCAAATGGAGTTGCCCGGTGGCACAGCGGCCTATTATAATTCAAATGAGTGGGCGGAATCTGTGAGGTTTTGGCAGCAGTATGCGGCATTAGAGCCAGAGGAAAATCAGTAGCATTTATAATATTTCTACCGTCCCGGACACTTGGAGTGTCCGGGACGATTATATAAATTTACTACCAACCTGAACACTTCAAGTGTTCGGGTTGGTTTAAGGGGTGGTTTTTAAGCTAAGGTGCCACAGCCTGCATTAAAATTCCGCAGAACCAGGCTGCGTAAGTACCAACCGCATAGCCCACCACCGCCAGCAATACTCCAACCGGAGCCAGGGAAGAATGAAATGCTGAAGCCACAATCGGCGCCGAAGCCGCGCCACCCACGTTAGCCTGACTGCCAACCGCCAGAAAAAAGAACGGTGCTTTAATTAATTTAGCGGTTATAATTAGTAGCGTTGCGTGAATAGCCATCCAAATCCCACCAACCAGAAATAGTGCAGGATTATCGAATAATGCCATGATATTCATTTTCATACCTATGGTTGCCACCAATATATAGAGGAAAAGACTGCCGAAGCGTGACGCCCCAATGCCTTCCAGATTGCGCAATTTGGTAAAAGATAATCCCAGGGCGATGGTGGTTGCGGATACGATCAGCCAAAAGAAACCTGACGTTAAACTGAATTTCGCCAGATAGGGCGCATTTTCACCGATCCAGGGTGCTACTTGATCAGAAATTGCATGGGATATGGCAGTGACAATTAAACCGACTCCTACGACCGTTATAGCATCAGTTAAATCAGGAATTTTACTGATTTGAGCACGATAATCCTCAATCTTCTTCTGCAGATGAGTGATGGAGGAAGTATCGCCTTTTAACCATTTATCCAGACGGGTAGTAATTCCGGCACCATATAACAAAAAAGCCATCCAGATATTAGCAATAATAACATCCACTGTAATCATGGCCGAAAACAGATCATCGCCAACTTCGAAAACTTCTTTCATGGCGGCCTGATTTGCACCGCCACCGATCCACGAACCGGCAACAGTAGTTAACCCCCGCCATACCGCATCAGGGCCGGCACCACCAACTATACTTGGATCAAAAAACGAAACAATCAATATTGCCAGAGGTCCACCAATGATAATTCC
>JABMPO010000078.1 GCA_013203015.1 Fidelibacterota bacterium | reverse complement strand
TCATTGATCAAACGCAGGCGCTCCGCCCACCCTTTAGAATATTCAGAAATATTGCCTCTCATGGCAATATCACGGCCAATTTCATAGAAAAACGTTCCGCCATTAGGTTCATAGGTATCGGCTTCACCGGCCAGGATCAAATAGCCGGCATAAGCTAAAAATCCGGCCAATGGCTCAAAAAACCCGGGATTGTAATTTATTCCACCGGCCGAATTGTAGGTGAATTGAAATGATTTGTCAAAATAGCGTTGATCGCCAGCATTGGAAAATAGTATTTGTGACAGAAAAATCGTCTCAGCGCCTTTAATGGCCGTACCCTGGATTATCAGTTGGATGTGAATTGGTATCGCGAGATCAGAATAATCACCTTCCCAGGGCATATTGATGAAGAACCGGCCGATTTCATCTTCCAGAGTTTGAATTTGTTGCCGATCATGGGCTTTCAAAAGACGGGTGTCCACGGCAATGGTAGTTTCCCCAAATTGCGCTGATAACATTGAATAAAAGAGTATAAATAATGTAATCCGGTAGATATTTTTGATTCCCATTATACTGAAAGATAGTTCCTTTACGGCAGTTCCGGCAAGGATAATGATTGGCAGATGGTATCATACAACCGTGCATGATTAACCAAGTAATATGTAATTTGGTTTGTGGCGAATCTTAAGGAAATACTGAAAAAGAATACCTTGGTCTATAACACTCTGACTTTGGCTGGTCAACTTGCAGCTGAACAGGACCTGGAATTGTATGTTGTGGGGGGAGTAGTCCGCGATATTCTGATCAACAGACCCCTGAAGGAAATTGACCTGATGGTGGTTGGTGACGGTATTGAATTTGCCCGGTTACTGGCTAAAAAATTGGGGGTCCGTAAAATCGTTCCGTTCAGCACGTTTGGTACCGCCCAGATTCCCTACAAACAGATACCGGTGGAAGTTGCTTCTGCGCGGACGGAATCCTATCAACCCGACTCCCGAAAACCGGCCCAAATCAAGTACACCGATCTGGAAGGTGATTTAATTCGCCGGGATTTTACTATTAATGCCATGGCGATTGACCTGTGGCCGGAACGATTTGGCACGCTTCACGATCCGTTTAGCGGCGTTCAGGATTTGGAGCAGCGGCTTTTAATTACGCCTCTTGATCCCGATGAAACATTTGCTGAAGATCCGTTGCGCATGCTACGGGCTGCTTATTTTGCTGCGAATCTCGGCTGTGTTATCACTGACGAATGTCTGGAAGCTATGAAACGACAAGCTGAACGTATAAAAATAGTTTCATGGGAACGCGTGACCGCTGAGATTATTAAAATTTTGCGGGCACCACAGCCATCGGTTGGATTCATTATCCTCCAGAATGCTGGTTTGCTGGAATATGTTTTTCCGGAAATCGCAGTTATGTACGGTATGCAGCAACCGAGTGAATGGCACCACAAGGACGTATTTCATCATACCCTGCAGGTCGTGGATAACGCTGCAGAACTATCAGCGAAAATGGAATTGCGTTTTGCAGCATTGGTCCATGATATTGCCAAGCCAGTTACGCGCAGGATTGATCCAGTCAATGGGGTGTCGTTCCATGGCCACGATGAAATTGGTGGCAGAATGTTGTATAAGATCGCTCGTCGGATGAAGCTTTCCAATGAAATGCGGGATTACCTCCAGAAAATGACTCGCCTGCACTTGCGTCCCATCGCTCTGGCCAAGCAGGGTATAACTGATTCGGCAATTCGCCGTTTAATGCTGGCGGCCGGGGAAGATATTGATGATCTGTTGACCCTCTGTCGGGCTGACATTACGACTAAAAATCCAAATCTGGTTAAACGCTATATGGGCAATTTTGCGCGAGTAGAATTATTGATGAAGGATGTGGTTGCACGTGATGCCATGCGCGCCTTTCAATCGCCGGTTCGCGGGGATGAAATAATGGAAATATGCGGATTGAAGGAAGGTCAGCTGGTGGGGCAGTTGAAATTGGCAATTGAAGAAGCAATTCTTGCCGGTGAAATCGACAACACTTATGAAGCTGCCCGGGAGTACCTTGATCGAATAAAATCTGATTATCTGTAAATTCATTCGATTTTTGGAGAAATATTGGACAGTCTAACCGACTATTATTTAATATAATTGAAAAAGAAATTAAAAAGATTATGTAACTTTCGCTTCTTGGCCATGATTGACAGTAAATATTCTGACAACTTTTTACTCCGGCCGCAGTCAAATCAGATCAATATCTGATTATTTATCACAAGGAGACAGGATGTCATTCGTCAAACGTTTAATGAATGTGTTTTATGCGCCCTCTGAAACATTTGAAGCATTTGTTGCACGGCGGGATTGGAAAGACCTTTGGATTCCCTTAATTATTCTCGCTCTGGCTGGGCTGGTAGCTTCGGTAATTCTGGAAGACCTGACTATCGATTACAGATTGGATAATCTGGAACGGGTAATTGAGAATAGTAACCGGATACCGGCTGAAAGAAAAGAGGAATTCCTTAACCAGCAGTATGAAAAAACTGTGAATCCGTCACCCACCGCAATAGTTCTTGGTTATGCGACTGCAATATTAGCTACTCCGGCCAGGGTACTGTTTTTCGCGTTGGTAATATTCATGATTGGTAATTTTATTTTTGGTGGAGAAGCCAAATATCTTGATCTGTTAATTCTAAGTGGTTACGTATATCTGATCAATATTCTCGAGCTACTTGTCAAAATTCCATTAATGCTGAGCAAATGGGATATGGAAGTATCTACCGGTCTGGGATTATTGGGTATTGGTGAATTCGGAGATTTCATTTACCATTTTCTAGCTGGTGTCGATGTTTTTGCTTTTTGGCGAGTGATTCTTTTCGCTATTGGCATGAGCGTGATTTATAAGAAACCTACCGGTCCATTCCTGTTGGCTATTACTACAGCATGGATCATAATATTAGCAATTAGCGCAGGCCTGGGAGCTGCATTCGTTTAAAATGAAAAAATCAATATTAATCACAACATTGTTATTGTTTCTGAGTATTCCTGCAGCAGGTCAAATGTTGTCGCTGGATCAATGCATTGAACTGGCTTTGAAAAATAAGGAAACAGTAAAATTAGCTGCACTGGATGTTAAAAGTGCCAAGTATGGCAAACGGGGATCGCTATCGAACATTTTACCTTCCTTTGGAGTTGGGGCCGGTTATTCAACATCAAATTTCCAGGAACGATACGGACAAACTTCTTCAAGCAGCCGAAGCTGGGGTCTGCAATTGTCCCAAAATATTTATGATGGCGGTGCCTGGTGGAATTCGATTGCCAGTACCGGTAATAACTATCTTATCAGCCAACATATGGAGCGGCAGGTCAAGATCAATGTGATTTATTATGTGATTCAGGCTTATTACGGTTTGCTTAAATCACAACAATTACTGGATGTTGCCCGAATGAACTTGATGCTGGCCAACCAGCAGGTGGAACTGGTGACCAATCAATTTGAGATCGGCGCTGCTGCTAAAACTGATTTATTAAAGGTTAATGTTTTAAAGGGACAAGCACAGGTTGAGGTTATCACCAGTGATGCCGAATTGAAGAATGCTGTAAGGACTTTGCGAAATACCATGGGGTTGATGGGCAACACCGACCCATTGATGGTTGATGAAGCCGCAAACACGGAATATACAATCCCTGAACTGACCGCTGCTCTCACAGATATGGAAAACAACAACCCCAGTATCCTGGCAAAGAAGGCACAGATCAAAGGGGCAGAATTGAGCCATAAAATTATTCGAGGCAGCCACCTACCGAGTGTCAATCTTGGTTGGAATTATAGATATCAGGCAGCCGATGCTACAGGCCTACTTGGGGATGATGATTGGAGTTCAACATTTTCGGTAAATTTTTCAGTACCGTTATTTACTGGTTTTGACTTGCACACCAGGACTCAACAGGCAAAATTGAATATTTCCAAAGAGGAAAATGAATTCATTACTCAATTGTATGATTTGCGGGTGCAATTGGAAGGTCTGCTGGAAATATTGCGGAACTATCAGGAAACGATTCCAATCAATGAGGAAGTGCTGACATCGGCAGAAGAAGACCTGAAGCTGGTCCAGGTGCGTTATGCGCTTGGTTCGGTTACGATCCTGGAAGTCTTGGATGCCCAGCTATCCGTTACCCGGGCTCGGTCATCGCTGGTCTCAGCGAAATATGATGCCCAGATTCAAGGTGCCGCCCTCCGGGCCCTTACCGGTGTCCTCGACCGCCAGTATTGATAACAACATATATTAATAGAATAGCAGGGAATTTTTAAGTTTTCCGGAAGGATTTAGTTGTGGCAAAAAAAATGTCCAAAAAA
Organism: Fidelibacterota bacterium; assembly: GCA_013203015.1. GTDB lineage: Bacteria > Fidelibacterota > Marinisomatia > Marinisomatales > TCS56 > JABMPO01. Next base: position 2,872 of record JABMPO010000078.1, on the reverse strand, counting down.
AAGCGATTAATAATAATAGTTTTAATTGTCGTTGTATTGGGGGCAATAATTCTGATCAGTTTGCAGCAGAATAAATCTGATGCCCTGGGGGTAGAAATAGAAAAAGTTCAACGTCAGAAGGTGATTCACAAGGTTAACGCCAGCGGAAAGATCCAACCTGAAGTAGAGGTCAAAATCAGCGCCAATATTTCGGCTTACGTTACCGAGATTACGGTTAAGCAAGGCGATTGGGTTAAAAAAGGGCAGCACCTCATATCGTTGGATGAAAAACAATATCGGGCAATGTTAGATCAATCACGTTCGTCGGTTAAATCTGCTACGGCCAGGCTGAAGCAGGTGAAAGCCCAGAAAGACCGCTCGGAAACATTATTTAGCCAAAATTTGATTTCCAGTCAAGAGTTGGAGGCGGTTATTGCTGAGCATGAATTAGCCGAAAGTCAAGTGGAACAAGCACAGGCCGCCCTGGTTACGCGGGAGGATGAACTTTCCAAGACGCGGATTCTTTCTCCTCAGTCAGGACTGGTAACCATGATCAATAAAGAAGTGGGCGAGATGGCCCTTGGTTCCATGTTCCAGGCCGATGTCCTGATGATGGTGGCCGATTTGAACCAAATGGAGGTAGTTGTCGACGTCAATGAGAATGATGTGGTCGATGTATCTCTCGGGGATACGGTTGAAATTGAAATCGATGCTTTTCAGGACACATTGTTCAAAGGATTAGTCAGTGAAATCGCTCATCTGGCCCAAACAACAGGGTTAGGAACCCAGGAGCAGGTCACTAATTTTGAAGTGCGGGTCCAGATGCTGGATGTGCCAGATCGCATTCGCCCCGGGATGAGTGCCACAGCGGATATTATTACCGATACCCGTGATAGTGTGCTGGCGATACCGATCCAATGTTTAACAATCCGCCAGGAAGGTTACGATGAGCCAATTGCATCGGATAAACGGCGTGGTCGTCGTTCGGACCGGAAAAATGCTGAGCAATCGGAAGGTGACACTTCAAATGTGGAAGCGCCGGTAAAAAAGCCGGAAAAGAAGCAGATGCTGGAAGTTGTGTTTGTTGTTGCTGATACCCTGGCTGGTGAAGATGATCGACGTCACAAGAAAAAGAAAGATGTGCGTTATGCCCAAATTCGGCCAGTTACAGTAGGCATCTCCAGTGATACCCATTATGAAGTGCTGAACGGACTATCCGAAGGTGAAGAAATTGTTGTTGGCAGTTACCGTGCCATAAGCAGAGAACTGAAGCATAATTCAGAAGTAAAAGTCGGCGACACCTTTCAATCTCGAAAATAATAAATTTTGATCGAAAATAAGTTATTTTCGCCGGTGATCCTTATCAGCCTATTGTAACATTTGAATTGGAGGAAACGTGGAGCAGTTGATATCACTGCATGATATTTCAAGAATTTACCAGGTAGGAACAGTGGAGGTGCGGGCTTTACTGGAAGTTGATCTGGAAATCAAGCCTAATGAATATCTGTCGATTATGGGACCGTCTGGATCGGGGAAATCGACGCTGATGAATATTATCGGCTGCCTGGATACTCCATCAACCGGGCGCTATGAATTTGAAGGTGAACTGGTGCATGAAATGGATGATAATCAATTGGCGTCCATCAGGAACCGGAAAATTGGTTTTGTTTTTCAAACCTTCAATTTACTGCCTAAAGCAACCGCCCTGCGGAATGTGGAATTACCATTGATTTACGCCAACATCCCCCGCTCGGAGCGCCAGGAAATTGCTAAAAATTCACTGGAAAAAGTTGGCCTGGCTGATCGGATAACCCATAAACCCAATGAACTTTCCGGCGGCCAGCGTCAGCGGGTGGCAATTGCTCGCGCGCTGGTGACCAATCCATCAATAATTCTGGCTGATGAGCCTACCGGTAACTTGGATTCTAAAAGTGGCGAGGAAATTATGAAGATTCTCAACAGTCTCCATGCCGCCGGGAATACGATTATTATTGTTACGCACGAGCAGTACATTGCCGAATATGCTCATCGTACGATTCATCTGTTTGATGGACGAATAACCGATGATACCAGGAATCATAAAACCCGAATTCAAGCTGAATAATGAACATCGATTAACGAATGCTGATTTGTGAATTTATGGATGTGATTACGAAGAGAATAAATCCAAAATCATTATTGGGTGTTCGGTGTTTGATATTCAAGGTGGATAATGTTTAGCTTATTCATTGAGGATTTCCGTATTGCCCTTGAGGCGATAGTCGCAAATAAGGTTCGTTCATTTCTGACCCTACTTGGTATTGTGATCGGCATTCTGGCTGTGACACTGATGGGTACTTTGATTTCAGGGTTAGACCGCTCGTTTGATAAGAGCATGGATTTTCTGGGTCGGGACGTACTGTATATCAGCAAGCATGCCTGGTTCGAAAACCGCAGCTGGTGGGAAATCCGGAATCGACCGAATATCAAACCGGATTATGTCGATGACATAAAACGTTTCTCCCGCTATGCCAAAGCGGTGACTCCCAGTGTGTCACGACGAGTGACGGTGGCCAGGGACAAGAACAGTATAATGGGAGTTGAGTTGGAAGCCACAACAGTCGAGTTTCTGCAAACATCGACTGCAAATGTTGAATCAGGCCGCTTTCTAACCCAGGGTGAAATACGCTCCGGATCGCGTGTGGCGGTTATTGGCTACGATATTGTCCAGGAATTGTTCGCAAACGAGGATCCTCTGGATCAGAAAATCAAACTGGGCAATTATTCTTTCCGGGTTATCGGCGTTATGGAAAAACAGGGGAAATTTCTGGGAATGATCAGCATGGATAATTGGATTGGAATTCCCCTAGGAACATTTGAACGCCTGTTCTCCCGGCGCGGCTGGTCCCAGATA
>JABMPO010000005.1 GCA_013203015.1 Fidelibacterota bacterium | reverse complement strand
TTTCAGACCATTTCGCAGAATTGAATTAAATTTTTCGCTGGCGCCAATGTGGAATACGGCAGTCATTAATTTGGATGTCAAAGATACTAGATCTGCGTGGAATGCTCAAATTGGTAATTATAATTTGGAAGTAAAGGTACCAGAACGAATAGTAAATCAGTTTTTCGGCTTTGCCAGCAGTGTCGGTGTCCGTTATTATGTTTTAAGTTGGTTAGCCCTGGATGTGAAATCGGGATTTATGTCAAACACCTATAACAATGCTAACTGGAAACAGAATGGGAAAAAAATTCCCGGGCCAGGGCTGGATTTGAAAAAAGAAGCAATATTAACATTCAGATTAATGTTTTCATGGTAAAGCTACTACTAATTAGTATGTTATTATTCGGTACATTAACCAAAGGCGCCGATACTGATGAGAAGGATATAAATCCGTGCTTAAATCCCATTTTGATGAAAGTTGAGCAGAATGGAGTTAAATCTCTGAAGATCTACCAATTGCCAGTTTATTACTGGGCGGCGCTGAGATGTAAAAAAATTAATAAACATTCTCAAAATATTCTACGACACGATCGCAAACAACTTGATCAGGATTACAAAAAAGCATATCGACTTGAAGGTGCAGCATACTCTTGTACTTACATCGCCGCTGTAGCTGTGCTAGTGTTTTACGCATCAGCTGCCTTAAAAAAAAAATAAAACTCAAAATCAGGAAATCCGGTAAGAAAGCATGACCCTCAGAAAAATACTTTTTTTGACAATAATATTTATTTTTAGCTCCTGCGAAAAAAAATCTGATTTAGTACCATTAATGTCAGAATTTAATGAGTCTATTAATTTTACAGCATTAACTCCGCAGAATATCCTATTTGCAGTTGATAGCACATTGGTGCTATGTGACCAGATCGTCGATGACCTACTGGCTGTTGGGGAATCTGAGCGTACATTTGATAATACCCTGTTAAAAATAGATGATTTAGAAGCAACATTAATGCGACCAGCTAATCCTCTGTATTTGATGGGTTCAGTTCATACCGATCAAGATATCCGGCAAGCTGCTGATTCAGCCGTTATATTGCTCCAACAGTATAATAATAATTTGAAGATGAACGTTGATATTTACAATGCTTTGAAAGTCTACAGTGCAAGCTCTGAAGCAAAATCACTAACGGGTTGGCAAAAGAAATTTCTTGATGACCAATTACGTTTATATAAGCGCAACGGACTTGATTTGTCAAAATCAAAACGTGCTCAGGTTAAAAGCCTCCGCAATTTGCTCGATCAGCGGGCGATGCAATTCTATAATAATATTTCAAGTTATTCGGATACCCTATTTGTCAACGAAGACGAGATAATTGGCCTGCCGGATAATTATAAGAATGAACGAAAGACGGCAGATGGCCGTTATGCTATCGATTTGAGTTATCCTAGTTTTCTACCATTCATGAAATTATCGGAATCCAGTAATTCCAGACGACGCCTACTAGAAAAATATCTGAATCGAGCGAAAAATAATAATTTACCTATTTTACGGGTGATTCTGCGCGAAAGAAAGAAGTTAGCGAATTTGTTGGGCTATCATTCCTATGCTGCCTATAGTTTTGAGGAAAATATGGCCCAAACAACGGAGGTGGTTTACGAGTTTGAAAATGATCTACTGGCAGCTATACAGACTAAAATTGAAAAAGAAATGGATTTGTTACTGGAGTTCAAGACCAGGAAAACCCGACGTCCTGCCAAGCAGATATTTCAATGGGAAAAATATTATTATATGGACCAACTGGCAAAAACCAGATATAAGCTGGATGCTGAAGAGGTTCGAGAATATTTTGAAATTGGGAATGTGATCGACGGTCTGCTGAATAGCATGCAGGATTTATTTGATTTGAGGTTCGTTCAGGTTGAAGATGCCCAGGTATGGCATAAAGATGTGTTATTATATCAAGCATATGATAATGAAACAAATGATTGGATAGGAAGCTTCTATCTCGATTTATTTCCACGTGCCAATAAGTACTCACACGCTGCCTGTTTTGACGTTGTTGAAGGAAAAGCGTATCCTACCAATTATCAGAAGCCAATTTTTGCTTTGGTTTGTAATTTCCCAAAATCGTCACCAGAAATTCCATCGTTGCTAACCCATGATCAAGTGCTAACATTCTTTCATGAATTCGGACACGGATTACATAATTTGCTCACAAAATCACCAATCCTACTTTATTCGGGGACACGGGTTGAACAGGACTTTGTCGAAACACCATCCCAGGTTTACGAAGAATGGGTGTGGGAGAAAGCAGTACTAACTAAATTTGCGCTGCATTATAAAACTGGGAAACCAATACCGGATGACTTGTTGAAAAAAATGCTGGCTGCGAAAAATATGTTATCGGGAATTAACACAGCCCAACAAATCTACTATGGTATTCTGGCTTTAACTTTGCATGATAATTACAATCCGTTTGGACTCGAGAAGACCACTGAAATTGTTGCTAAATTGCAAGATGCGATTACGCCGTTTCCTTATATGCCCGACACACATTTTGAAGCTTCTTTTGGTCATCTGATGGGGTATGGAGCCGGTTATTACGGCTATTTATGGTCGGAAGTCTATACTCAGGATATTTTTTCTGTTTTTAAACAGAATGGAATAATGGATCGAAAAACAGCCTGGAAATATCGCACAGCAATACTGGAAAAAGGGGGTACTGCAAATGCCGCCGACCTATTATTTGATTTTCTCGGTCGAGAACCAAACAATCAAGCATTTATCAGGAGTCTGGGACTTTAAGTGCTTGTTAATAAATATTTGTTAATTGCAATCCTACTATCTTTAGGTATTGTATTTTCTAATAATTTAAAGACTACAACTCATTCCGAAAGCTTGCGAGAATTAAAACTAGCTGCTGCCAGATTACAATTAACAATTAAATCGAATCCCATTTATTATTCTGATTTACCCGAATCGGGTTATCTTCATCGAATATCAGCAAATTGTGATACTCTAATATATCAGATCGAACAACATCCAAGAGGAAACACACAAATTGTGTCAATTGGAAAACAGTTATTGATTAACGCGAAAAATATTGGAAGATGGTCGTTATATTATAAGAATAATAAGTATAAAGGAGCAGTGCGACAATTTTACTTCAATGGCGGCCTATAATTGAGATCCAGCGAAGTATCGATTTCATCGAATATCAACTTGGCAACAATCTTAGCGATTTCATCCCCGCGTAAACCTTCGGCCTTAAATTCTTGCCAGGAATTTTTCAAAATATCAAGATCATCTTCGCTACCAAAAATAGCATCTAGAACAGCGGCTGGAACATTGAAATCGCGCAATCTTTGATACATATTTAATTTGTCCAAATCCATGGCTAAAATTACAGGCTGCAGGCAATATTCAAAACAACTGACATCAAGTTTTCACTTCACAATGAGTCAATAAATTGAGCATATTATGAAAAGGGGAATTGTTAAAGAATACGATCGCAGTAAAGGGTTTGGTTTTATCAGCGGTGAGGATGGTGAAGATTATTTTATTCATGTTCGTGGATTACGAATTCATTTACAGGACCGGGGTTTACAGCCGGGCCAAAAAGTGCTTTTTGATGTATCCTTTGATATGAAAGGGGATAAGACTATAAATGTACGATTAATGTAAATCAGTCGTAGTAGTATTTGGTAGAATCGTCCAAAGCCTGTTCAATAATTTTAACCATATCTAATTCAGCAGATAAAACGATGCCATCTGCTTCAATCAGTTTTATTAGATCAGGCACAATTTCTTTCTTGATTTTAGCAGCTGGGAAATGAGTCACCAGTGCTGCAATAAGCTTGGTAATTCGATAATCCCGTTCTCTTTGCTCCAAATCATTAATTTCGTTGAATGACTTTTTCAATGCCTCTTCAGCATGTCCGGGGTTGTGATCGGGGAATAATTTTGTTAGTGTATTGTTCCAGGCTTCACGCTCATTATAATCTACTTTATTATCAGCAAGCTGCAGGCATACCAATAAATCAGTAACCAGCTCAAGTGGTGTCATTTCGGAAATGATTGCTTTTTGGGGTTTAGTATTTTTGAACCAACTCATAGTCTTACCAGTCAATTTGTGTGGTATAATCAGTATCTCTTAAAGGCTTGATGCCCTTAAGAAATTAAATCTGATCGAGAATTCATGATACAATTTTGTTCCTTAATTACCGAACTTATAATCGCAATGAAAAATATATCTGTAGTAAATTTAGACTCTGTCGGAAAGGCACAAATTAATGATTATTGAATGGCAGTTATTTCGATGAAGCAGGTTCAAAGCGAGTCAGTTGAAATAATAGCAAATTTTCAGAAACAATTTTCTGAAAAATTTGCCTCAACAAATGTAATATTTCGAAATATCCATCGTGGAGATCGTATTTTTATCAGTACTGCCTGTGGCGAACCGCAATACCTGGTCAGCGCAATGATCGATTATGTGGAATCCAACCCCAAGGCATTTTTTGATGCTGAAGTTCTTCACGTTTGGACGTTAGGTGTGGCGCCCTATACCAATGAAAAATTTAAACGTAATTTCCGGTATAATTCATTTTTCATTGGCAGCAATACCAGGGAGGCCGTAAATAAGGGACTTGCCGATTATACACCAATCTTTCTTTCAAAAATACCCGACATGTTTCGACGGGGGATGGTGCCAGTGGATGTTGCCCTGATTCAAGCCTCATTACCAGATCGGCACGGCTTCATGAGTCTAGGTGTAAGTGTTGATATTGTTAAAGCTGCCAGTGAAGTATCAAAGCTTGTTGTTATCCAGGTTAATCGTCATATGCCACGCGTGCACGGCGATGGATTTATCCATATTGATGAAGTGGACTACATTGTTCATCACGACGAACCCCTGCTTGAATATCAAGATGAACCGGATGACGAAGTGGCTCAAAGCATCGGTCGTTTTGTCTCCAAATTAGTGCTCGACGGCGATACGATACAGGTTGGTTATGGTAGTTTACCCAATGCAATTCTGGCCAATCTAAAAGATAAAAAAGATTTGGGAATTCACACTGAATTAATCGGTGATGGCTTGGTTGATCTGATTAAATGCGGTGCAGTAAACAACTCCCGGAAATCGATTAATCGTGGGAAAACGATTGCCACCTTCTCTATGGGCAGCCAGGAGACCTATAAATTTTTACATGACAATCCCAGTATTGAGTTCCGCACAGTGGATTATACCAATGATCCCCTGATAATCGCCCAGCATGATCATATCATTGCCATAAATAGTGCCCTTGAAATCGATATGACCGGGCAAGCAACCGCCGAATCACTGGGCAGCACTTTTTACAGTGGCATTGGTGGCCAAGCCGATTTTATGCGCGGAGCCGTGTTGGCAAAGCGGGGGAAAACAATCTTAACCATGCCTGCTACGGCTGACAATGGTACTGTATCTCGGATTGTACCATTTTTACAGGAAGGCGCTGGTGTTACATTGAATCGCGGTGACATTTATTATGTTGTTACCGAATACGGCATTGCCTATTTACATGGAAAAAATATTCGAGAACGGGCCATGTCATTGATTGGCATCGCTCATCCTAAATTCCGCCCCCAATTAATTCAGGAGGCAAAAAAACGACATTTGATTTACAAAGATCAAGCGATAATTGCTGGAAAAGCCGGTGAGTATCCGGAGCAATTGGAAGCTTATCGTACGACGAAAAAGGATATTGAA
>JABMPO010000077.1 GCA_013203015.1 Fidelibacterota bacterium | reverse complement strand
GCCGCCATTATTTTGTTGAGGTGCCATTGATTGGAAAAATCCGGATCGTTTGGCACTTCTGACTCGTAGCGTCGATAGCGTGGTTCGGCGTACACAACGCTGCTGTTTTGTTCAATTGCATTGGCCACCGACAGGGTTGAAATGTTGCTGCCATATTTTAACAGATAAATTCGGTTAATATCGGGTAAATCGGTACGTCGGGTTCGGGGTTGGGGAAACAAAGGTACAACCTCAGTGACACCAAATTGGTTTAGCATAACATCAAGCTGGGGGATGCTGGTGGAGCGCGAGTTGTCCATTATGCGCTCTGTTTCAGACCCCAGCTTAACAATGACTTGATTTGGAAAATAATCCCCGCTATTAAATTCAGCAGCGTGGAAAAAATTAATGGTTATCAAAATAAACAGTGCAAGATTTCTCATTTAGTTCTCATGTTATTGATCAATTATTGTCATTTAATATTTTAAAATACATCAGCAAGAGTATTTCATGATATTTTATTTTACTACTTAATCCTTAGTAAATACTATTTAATGATTAAAGCTGCATTTCTATGCAATTGAAGCCGGTAAACATACAAACCGGTGACATCTTGGCCAATTCTAATAAATATTGCCGTATAGTAATATAATGTTGTAATTATACAACATTATGTTTAATATCCACCATGGAAACAAGAAGAATATTTAATCGAATCGCAATTCTTAGAAGTGATCGGAATCTGTCACGGGTGGAATTGGCCAAAGCAATTGGTGTTAATTTTCAAACAATTGGGTACCTTGAGCGACAGGATTATAATCCCAGTCTCGATCTCGCTTTTAAAATCAGTGAGTATTTCGAAATTCCTCTGGAGGTGATTTTTTCTACTTCACCATTTTCACCTCTTGGAGAAGAGCTGCTCAAAGCCCAAACTAAACGGGGAGATCAAAATGAATAATAAGACTCTTTCATTAAAAAGTCGCAGATGGTTGATCAGCATTAATCTGATCACTTTATTTGGGACAATCATATTTTTTGAACTGTTCAAGGAAATGTTTAAAACGGCTGAGCGCGAGTTGTTTTTGGTTATAATATTGGCTGTATTATTACTGATTATTATTGCAACCTACTATTTCGTGTTATACAACACCCGGTTGTGGAAACTGGTCCATATTTCCCACAAGAAATTGGATGAACGAGAGCTCCAGGTAACCAACACTGGGTTGAAATATGCCTATGTCATCTTTACGATTACTGCCTTGGTCGCGATATATTGGCACGCTATTGCCGAAATACATGTGAATGGTCTGACCGCGGTCGGTCTGCTCTATCTCGCTCACATACTGCCGGCCACCGTAATCGGCTGGCGGGAAGAGGATATTGCCTGGGGTAATGCCTAGTATGAATTTAAATGCACTGGACAGTTACCAGGCCAGATAGGAAATAACGGGGGATTTCAGTGATAAACAGAGCCCTATTCATTCTCCTGATAGGTTTGATGGCTGGATTTGCATTCGGCAAAGATTGTTCTTCCGAAACCTCGATCGAAAAATCACAAAAGTATATTTCCAGAGATGTATCGTATCCGGTTAATAAAGGGACAATTTCCGGTACGCTGACGATTCCCTTAATCGAAGATTATCCATTATTAATTCTGGTGCCGGGTGGTGGAAAGCATGATCGCGATTATACGGTGTTCAATCATAAACCCTTTCTGGTGATTGCGGAACATCTGGCAACGCGCGGAATCGCTACTTTACGCTATGATGAAAGAGGGGCCGGGAAATCTATAAGCGAGATTAATAACCTCACGATTGCTGAACAAGTTGGTGATATTCTTAAAATGATTTATTATCTGAAACAGGATAATCAATTATCCTTCAATCAGGTCGGTTTGCTTGGTCACAGTGAAGGGGGAATGGTCAGTATGCAGGCAGCAGCACAATTTCCGGCAATCTCATTTCTGATCCTGCTGGGAAGTCCGGGCTTGAATGGTGAAGAATACCAACTACAATTCGAAGCAGTGTCCGGTAGAGCGCGGGGCTTAGATGAACACACAATCAGTGACCGGACCGCAATACAGCAGCAAGTATTCCAAATACTGAAGACCTTTGATCATAATACTGCTGCCAAACATTTGGAAGCACTTTACTACAATCTATCACCGTCTATACCAGAAGACAGGATAAAGACTACAGTCAGGCGATTTAATTCGCCTGCTTTCAGAAGTAACCTGGATTTCGACCCCGGCATTTATCTAAATCAAATAAAATGTCCGGTGCTGGCATTGTTTGCTGAATTTGATTACCAGGTTCCGGCGGACAAAAATATGCCGGCTGTGATTGCGGCCCTG
>JABMPO010000076.1 GCA_013203015.1 Fidelibacterota bacterium | reverse complement strand
GGAAATTTTCTCTGCCAGTGTTTTAGATCGGGACAGCCTTGACCAGGCTGCTGACCAAATACTGGCGCGTTTCAAACAGATTGATATTCTGGTCAATGGTGCCGGGGGTAATCATCCTAAATCCACCACCGGCGTCGACCAGCCTTTTTTTGACCTTCCCGCTGATGCTTTCCGGTTCGTGAGCGATTTGAATCTGCTGGGAACGGTCCTGCCCAGTCAGGTATTTGGCAAAATCTTTGCCGACGCAAAAACAGGCGTCATCCTTAACATATCATCCATGAATGCTTTCCGACCTTTGACAAAAATACCGGCTTATTCAGCTGCCAAAGCAGCAGTTAGCAATTTTACGCAATGGTTGGCCGTGCACATGGCCCAGGAATATTCGCGCTCCATCCGGGTTAACGCTATTGCGCCGGGTTTCTTCCTGACCGACCAGAACCGCTTCTTGCTGACGGACAAGGATACTGGCGAATTGACCGCCCGCGGTAAAACGATTCTAACTCACACACCCATGAAGCGTTTTGGCAATCCGGAGGATCTGATCGGCGCCGTGCTATGGTTACTGTCACCGGCAGCCAAATTTGTAACGGGGGTTGTCGTTCCGATTGATGGCGGATTCTCTGCGTTCAGTGGTGTATAATCTAAAAATTGAATTTCCTGATTCTGAAGCGATTCAAGAACGATGAAAATATTTTTTATGCTGATGTCATCGCTCAGTCTATTGTTGTGCGCAAATCCAGAAACGAGTTGCCTGTCGGCCATGCTAACGACTTCACCACCAACCATTGATGGTCAATTAATCGAATCTGTTTGGAATTCAGTTATACCAGCAACTGATTTTCTTCAATATGAGCCATTTAGTGGCACTTCCTCTACAACCAATATCGAAGCGCTGGTAATTTATGATTCATCCTGTTTATATATTGCCTTTCGGGTTTGGGAACCAGGATCAATTACTGCACAGCTAACCAGTCGGGATGCCGAGTTGCTAAATGACGATGCAGTCATCCTGGTATTAGATACTTATCTGGATCGTCAGACTGCCTACTATTTCATTGTCAATGCAATCGGTACTCAATTGGATGGGCGAATCATCAATGATGGCCAGGCTGTAGATGACACATGGGATGCGCCCTGGCAGACTGCCGTAGTTCAGACTGATTATGGCTGGTCGGCAGAACTGGCAATTCCATTTACTTCTCTAAAATACAAGTCAATCGATTCTCAATCCTGGGGAATTAATTTTGGCCATACCAGACACCATACTTTCGAAACCAGTTTTTGGACTGGGCCACTTAACAATCTATTTCAAGTTTCCGAAGCTGGAACTTTAACGGAATTAATCATTCCCAAACCGGATCAGCAGTATCAAATCATTGCTTATGGTCTTTCCCAAATAAAAGATAATTCAAAAGTTGACAACAATATTGGATTTGACCTAAGGTATAATGTTTCTTCGCAATTTTCGAGTTATTTTACTGTAAATCCGGATTTCGCAACAATCGAAGCCGATCAAGCAGAAATAAATTTGACCCGATTTGAATTATCATTAAGTGAAAAACGACCTTTTTTCATTGAAGGAAATGAATTATACCAACAGCGAATTCGAACTTTCTATTCACGTCGGATTCCAGATATTTCTACTGGATTGAAAATACTTAGTAAGTTGAATTCATGGACATTATCTGCTTTGACTGCTCAATCGAACATCGACACAAATTCTAATATTTTTTCAGTTGGTCGTTTGCAGCGTGATATCCGTGGAAATTCAAATATTGGTTTGATGTTGGCAAATCGTAATTACAACGATAGTAATGAAGGATCAGCAGGAATTAATGGAAACCTATATTTCAGTGAATCATTTGGAATGACTACACAAATTATCAAAAGCTATGGTCAGTTTTCCAGCGGAACCTGGGCTTATTTTGTGCGACCGGCTTTTGACAGCCCAACCAGCCATCTGCATATTCGATATAGCGATTTTGGAGAGAATTTTGCTGATAATGTTAATCGGATTGGCTTTATCAATGATGATAATAGAAAAGAACTG
>JABMPO010000422.1 GCA_013203015.1 Fidelibacterota bacterium | reverse complement strand
AGAAATTCCGGAATAATCGCTGTAAATTGACTGAATTCCACCCGCTGATGCATAACGCTCCAACGATTTCCCTTTATCATTCTGCAATTCCCAGGTTTTTGCCAGCCATGGTTTTACATCGTCGAATGGAACCAGTTTATCATTGATCTTTAATGCGTCTGCGGCACCGGTACCGCCGCCGAGGTAATAAGCGGTACTGGCGCTGGTAAAACTGCCGGCGGCGGAATATTCCTCACCTATACCGCAATAATCTGCATCACTACCAATTCGTTGGATTGGCGCAATTAAATTGATTGATTTCTGGCGTAGTGCCAGTTCGATTGTCGGGGTATATTCCGGCATTCGAGGGCCATTAAGCAGCACGGCGATCCCGCGATCGTCACTGGTCTTTAAACCCGGCATTCCAATCCCAATCAGTATTTTTCGATTGGGGTAGCGGTCAGCAATTTCCCGGACAACATCAATTACCGCTTGAGTGTAAGCTTTGGCCTGGATTTGCTCCGTTGCAGTGGGCCGGATTTGATTCTCGGAAAATTCCTTTAGCTGCTGCGCTAAATCAACTGACCGAAAATCTTTGATAAATTCAGGGTAATCCCCATAGGTCTTCTGGATATTATCTTTCCCAAGCCGGAAACCAAATTTGTCGGAGTCAAAATCAATTGTCCAACCATTTATCTTGGATGCGCCCCCATCCAGTCCAATCAGCAACAATTTGTCGCTCATCTTTATCGGGTTTCGTATTTATATCGTCTTCTATTAATTGCTTCTCGCCGCATGTGATCTTTGGCTTCGTCATTGCGGTCAATCGTAGCCTGGTTAATATTGTGGTCGGTACCACCGGCATGACGAATTACATCATAAATTGGTTCGTAAATACGCCCGATTCGATATTTTTCGGAGATATGTAGAACCATGTCATAATCTTCGCCATAATTCAAAGCATAGGGATCATCATTGATTCCAAAATAATTCATTTCCTTGATTATCTGAAATGGTATGGCACGCGGTGCACCGGCACCGTTAATTCGCAAAAGATTATTCCGACCATTCTCATCGGTCCACTCATCGTGAGTAACCACCGGAATATCTTTCATGCGCATCACTTTTTTGGTTTTTTTCTCCCAGACTTCATACGATCCAATGACCATTCCATTAGTTGGATTGTTATCAAATTCGGCAACGATTTTCTCAACTGCCTTCGGTTTAAGGCGATCATCTGAATCAAGCTGAACATAATATTTGCCACGGGCATGGCGGACACCCATATTCAGGCAAAAACCAATATTATTAATATCTACAACTATTAATTGAATTGACGGTTTGTCGGCATTATACAAATCACCATCTTTCAGGTAACGTTTAACTTCGGGAATCGTGGCATCATCAGGCCCACCATTAACTACAATAATTGCTTCGACTTCCTTGACAGATTGAGCCTGGATGCTATCAATTGCGGTGCCGATAAATTCAGGACGATTATTGACTGGAATCACAATCGATGCAATCAATTCGCTCTCAGTTTTTTCAACTGGTCGTGAACGGTTACCAAATGCCGGCTCCAGGTAAGCATGTATTCGTTTTAGATGTTCGGTTACAACGGCTTCAGCTTCCAACTGAACCTCTTTGCCAGCCAGTAAATAATCGAATACATTGGCTTCTTTAGCGGTTGCAATTACCTGATACAAAGCGGCGCTAAATTTGTTTGCCACCCTGATCAAACGATTATTTTCACTAATTTTTAATCTGTTATCATACAATGCGTGGTAATCGAGCGATTCATCGAAGCCATAGACCCGATCAATTGCATCACGATCAAAAAGGAATACTTTGCCATAATCCTGATTATCGCGTAAACGCCCGATATGATGATTTAAAAGATGGATATCTTTGATATTATCACCATCGGCCAGTTCATATTCGCCATAGATTATTCCGGCATCCGAATTTCGGTAAGCTGCCAGGAGGTACATATCGTTGCAGGCATCCTTCAAGATCACCGGATTGCTTTCATTATTAACGTACATTACAAAATCATTATCAAGTTCATCCAGTGCAAGGTTCAATTGCAGCGAAAGATTATCCTGTTCAAAGGTCAGAACCCGAATTCGATCGGCATGTTCCTCAGGAAGATCCAGAGATTCGGAATTGGCCAGGCCAATCATTGAATAAAATTTGTTAGTTTGTGAGAAGAAGGATTTTAATGTTTTCTCAAAATCTTCAGCGCTTTGGCTGTTTTTAGACGGCAAGTGAAAAATAAGGGCTGTTTCCATAAGTAGGCCTATTGCATTCCTTTTATTAAGGTGAATAAAGACAGCTTAATATTACGCCCGATAAAATATT
>JABMPO010000421.1 GCA_013203015.1 Fidelibacterota bacterium | reverse complement strand
TGCTTTTTCAGCGACAGCGATTTTTTAAATGTTCACTTTAAATCGTATGGTTTCCAGGGAACTTACGAGAGCTCGAATTTTGGCGCCGGAGCAGAAGTATCCCTGGATGATGGCAGCGGTAAAAAACCCCAGCAGTGGAAGTATTATAGTGTTCGCCATCTCAACGACCTACCGGATCTGGCCAGAATTGGCGATGAGGCTTTAAAACGTACCCAGGATTCAGTGGGTCAAACCAAAATCGAATCGGCTGAACTGCCCATGATTTTGCAGAATAACCAGGTCCGGGGACTCTTAGGCCGGATGTGGGGCGCCCTGTATGGCAGCAATCTTCAGCAGAAGAATTCCTTTTTGGATGGGAAAAAAGGTACCAAGATTGGTTCCGAACTACTGACAATCACAGATGACCCGACTATAGTACGGGGCATGGGCAGCCGCTATTATGACGGTGACGGTATTGCCGCCAAAATTATGCCTGTAATCGAAAACGGTGTTTTGAAGAATTATTACATCGATGTCTATTATGGCCGTAAAATGGAAGTATCGCCCACCGCTGGTGGTTCATCTAATGTTACTTTCAAGCTGGGAAGTCGATCCGGTGCCGAAATTGAAAAAGCCATGGATCGTGCCATTCTGGTTACCGGTTTTCTCGGTGGTAACGCCAATTCCACCACCGGTGATTTCTCACTGGGGATATCAGGCTGGCTAATTGAAAATGGTCAACGGACCACGCCAATTAACGAGATGAATATCTCCGGTAATTTCGCTGAACTGTTGAACCAGTTGGTGGAAGTCGGAAATGATCCTTATCAATTCTCATCCTGGCGTACGCCAACGATGGTATTTGAGGGGATTCAGTTCGCCGGTCTGTAAACAAATCTGAATAAACGTCCCGGACGCTAAAAGCATTCGGGACGTTTTCTATCAAATGTAGGGACAACTCAATAGAGTTGTCCCTACATATATTCTATTTCAGGAGAATCATCCTTTTTGTCTGAGTATAACCGCCAGTCCCGATTGCATCGGGATCATGGACCTCAATCCGGTAGAAGTACATTCCGCTTGGGACGTTTGTTGCGTTCCAATGGACTGATTTATAGCCAGCATCTTGTGTTTCTGATACCAGTGTGGTCACATCTCTGCCAAGCAGGTCATAGATCGTGATTTGAACATCTGATCTTAGGGGTAATTCATATTGAATCGTGGTAGTCGGATTGAACGGATTGGGGTAATTCTGGTGCAATTGAAATTCATCCGGCATCCCAGCCAAATCTGTTGTCGTTTTTAATCCTGTGGAATCCCAGGTTGCAGTTATGGAATAAGCTACGCCGTTAAGAACACTGAGATCGCCATAATAGATTTGGCCGGCAGTATTGATGGTAGTTGCGCATTCTACTCCGACATACCAGGCACCAGAGGATAAACTTGATACCGTAATAGTTTGATCTGCTCCCGGTTGGATGCTGCTGAAATCTGCATTTGGTTCAAAAGCAAACGTGTCGGCATCCAGATACAGGTTAAGGTCGAAGCCATCCTCGCCATCAAGAATCAAGCTAAGATTACCGGCTCCCTGGGGGATATCAATTGTAAAATGATGATATTGCTGATCACCTATTTTAGTATAGGCTGGAAGGCTATCTTCGGTGGCGAGATCCATCACCCTGGTCTGTGAGTTAAGCAATTCACCTTTTAATTGGGCTGGAGCAGTACCCTCCAGTGCATACAAGAGGATTGCTTCCATTAGTTGCAAACCCTCACTGCTATATTCTGTTTCAGGATGGGAACCGACAACAACTATACGTCCGGTAGATTCTTCGACCTTATATGCCCAACAACTGATTTTTTGGTGCATATGTTCTCCTGGATAATCGAAACGTAGTAAGACCTCGGTTCCGACCGGAAAATCAATATCCTCCCTGGCGAAACCACCACCATTGTGGTATATATCGGCTATATAATGATCACCTCCAAAATTGAAAAAATCAAGCAGTGGCGAATCTTGTGGAATAAAATGACCGGTATAGCTATCTATAAGACTAGTTGGCTCCATTCTGCCGGGCCAAATATGATAATATTCCGGAATAATACCATTTTCTTGCCAACTCAAGCAAGCTAAATAGGCTCCGGCACAAGACCCGGTATAGCTACCACCGTTATAGTAGAATTGTCTGAAGCGATTTCTCCCTTCTTCCCCCAACGAACTTCCGTGGTCAGTTGCTCGACCACCATTACTGTAGATTGTACGGAAGCGCGGAGCGCCGTCGGGATATAACAGACGGCCATTACTGTCATCGTCATTTGATATGATTGCTTCCGTTTGAAAGGACACTGATTCAGTAGCTATAAAATCCAGGGAAAGACCCAGCGAATCAGCTGCGTGCAAACTAGTATTTCCGGACAGCGCAACACCACCGTCCATGAAAACATCTCTAAAGTATCCCTGAGTCTGTGCGGATACAAAGCTGCACAGAAGGAATGTGTATACTAGATATGCCCTAACTTTTCTTATTTGATAGCGCATAAGAACTCCAATGCATTAGAAAATTCGAATCTTCAATTAATTGAAACCTTTATAGTTACTTTATTAAAACCATCTTTCCGGATTTGGTAAAATCCCCAGCCCCGTTTTCATTTGGATCGTAGACCCGAATCTGGCAAATATAAACACCGGCACTGACCGGTTGTCTTTGGTCATTGGTGGCATCCCACTGGATTGTTTTAGACCCGGCAGCCTGATTTTGTTTGAGGATAGTTTTGACCGTCTGCCCCAGTAAATCATAGATGGTGATATTCACATGGGATTGCCGGGGAAGATCATATTTTATGGTAGTTATCGGATTAAAGGGGTTGGGGTAATTCTGGTGGAGAATGAAAGAATTTGGCAGAGCGGGTTCGTTGTCAATATCAACAGTGTATTGCGATTCAAAGGCTCCCATATCTGGCGCATTGCCGTTATAATCCTCAGGAGCTAAATCCACAATTATATCTCCCTGCGAGAAGTATGCTATGCCAGCGTCAATGCAAGGAGATCCATCCGCTAAATGATAGTCGTCATTCACTTGATCAACGAACAAAGGATTGCTATCAGTATTACTGCCGTACCAGATTGCTTCACCCGCATCACATAGTAGACCGGATTCCCCATCTTCAATATCCGAATGAGTAATGGTGATTGAATTCGGGGTAAAACCAGTCGTGTAAGTACCAATTTGACCGGGTGTGTTACCCCAGGCGATAGAATTAATTACAATGAGATCAACATTACCGGTGCATAAAATGCCGCCACCTCTAATAGAGCAGGAATTATCGATCACGGTTACCGCATTTAAAATAACATTACAGTTGTCATGAAACCAGATGCCTCCGCCAAATTGGTCCGCGGAATTACCATGAATCAGTACCTGACTTATTTCAGGACTGCTGGCTTCAGCATACAACCCACCACCACTACCGTTCCCGGTATTATCTGAAATTACTACATTGCGAATCGTTGGACTCGAATAATAGATTGCTATTCCACCTCCATAATAAGAAATGTTATTGCTGATTTCAACATTCTCTATTATTGGATTTGAATTGACTGAACACCCAATGCCTCCGCCAACCGACCCAGCCCCCAGGGCGGTGTTATTGGTGACGATCAGATTCCTGAGTGTTGGACTGGATTCAATACGGCAGGTGATACCACCGCCAAATCGTGGAGCGGTTGACCCAGTATACCCATTGCCGTTGGTTATTGTAAAACCGTCTAGTACTGCATTATCTGTTTCACCGGTGATGAACAGAACCACACTCCCATTCTGGTTGCCATCTATAATTGTTATATCAGGTCCGGAAGCCGACATAATTACCAGATCCTTACCACTAAAATCAATATTCTCAACATAGGTTCCTGCCTGGACCAGGACTGTGTCACCAGCAGTCGCTATTGCAATCGCTCCCTGGATTGTCGCCTGATCGGCCGGTACGTTTATAATAGTCGCGAAAGCAAATTGCAGAAAAAGAAAACCGGATAGTAATTTTTTTGGGATTGACATTTTGATAGCTCCTTTGGTTATTACCTGGCATGAAAATACAGGATAAATTGGGGAGTTGTCACCTATACAAAACCTATACAAGTAATATTTGAACTTTTCTTCCTATCGTCGACAAACTAGAAATGATTAATATTTATCAAGAAAGTTTGAAAGATTATCACCTTTACTCAAACCAAGTTTTTTGCGAATCCGATAGCGGTAGATTTCTACCGATGTCGGTTCCACATTCATCAAACTGGCAATCTCCTTGGACATAAGATTTAAACGCAGCAGGGCACAGACTTTGATTTCGCGGAAGGTTAGTTTTGGGTAGTCGCTTCTGAGATTACTGATAAAACCAGTGTGGATTTCAGAAAACCATTTTTCAAATTCTTCCCAGACGTGGTTAAATGAAGTCAGCTGTGAAAGATGGCCAATTAATTTCCTCAGGACCCTGGAGCGATCAGGATCGGAAGCGTCTTTCAACATTTTCAATTCCTGCAGGACTTCTTCCATAAAATCCTGTTTTTCAATCAGGTCCATGGATTTAGTAACCAATTCACGCTGCTGGTGATCAAGCTTCAGCTGGATTTCCCGTTCGGCCGCCTTGCGTTGTTCAATCTTTCGGATTCCATTTAGGCGGACCTTGATTCTGCCGATGATCAAACCGGAAATTATCAAAACTGCCAGCAACCTGAACCAGATTGTCTTCCAGAACGGTGGGGCTATTACGATTGGTAATTGTATTCCGGTTGTGTTCCAGAGGCAATCGTTATTAGAACCGCGAACGTGGAAAGTATATGAACCAGGGTCGAGATTGGTATAGGTCACCTGACGTTTGGTGCCCGCCTGAATCAAGTTTTGGTCAAAACCTTCTAGTTGATATGCATATTGGTTTTTACGGGGCACTGAATAATCCAGAGCGGCAAATTCAAATGTTATCACTAGATCTTTATAGGTCAGAGGCAATTTTTGCAGAAAATGGGGAGCGGACCAATCGGAAGATTCCAGGGACTGATAATTAATTTGAATGTCAGTCAGAACAACGGGCGGCAGGTGGAGATTGTTTTTCACTTCTTCTGGCCGGAAAACATTGAATCCACCATCACCGCCAAAATACATTTTACCCGAACGGCTTTTCAGGCAGGATCCGTAATAGAATTCTTCGCCCTGTAGCCCATCCTCAATCGAATAATTAGTGAAATCAAGGTGAGTGGGGTGAAACCGGGAAATACCCTGGTTGGTACTGATCCACAGATAACCATCATCGTCTTCCAGAATTCCATTTACCACGTCGCCAGGTAAGCCATCTTCTTTTCCGATTCTGGCGAATAACTCGCTGTCCTGATCAAAGCGGTTCAGACCGCCGCCCCTGGTACCGATCCATAACCGATTGTGAGAATCAACCGTCATGGTAATAATATTGTTACTGCTGATGGATGTCGGGTTGCCGGATTCCACCTTGTAGCCGTTAAAAGAATTACTGCCGCGATTGTAGCGGTTCAGACCGCCACCATAGGTACCGATCCACAATTGACCACTGGAATCCTCGGTGATTGCGTAGATCGTATTACCGCTGATGCTGGCAGAATCGGATGGTTCATGCCGGTAGCGGGTAAATTCTCCTGTACTGCGATCCAGTCGATTGAGGCCCTGCTCCATGGTACCGGCCCAGATATACCCTTGATGATCTTCGTAAACCGCCATCACCCGATTGCCGCTAATGCTGGTAGTATCACTGGGAACATTTCGGTATAATCGGAATTTTTCTGTAGCAGGGTCGAAGCTGAACAGGCCGCTCCCATAAGTGGCCAGCCAAACCAGGTAATCCTGGCTGCAGGTCAGCTTCATAATATAATTGGAACTCCAGGTCCCCGGAACACTGTCATCAGACTGGTAATATTTGAAACTGTTCCCATCATTTATGATTTTACTCAGGCCACCCCCCATGCTGCCAATCCAGATATTCCCTGACAAATCTTCTGAAATACTGTAAACCCGGTTATGTGGTAGACTTGAATCATTGTCGGCTTCATGTTTATAATGTTCGAAGCGGATCAGGTCAGGATCATATTTATTAATGCCCTTGGCATCGGTACCAATCCACATTGATTCCTGATCATCTAAGAATAAACAGTTGATGACATAATCTGATATGCTGTATCGGTCACTTTCATCCGGTCGGTGATAAGTATATTTATTGCTATTAGGATCATATTTAGTCAATCCATAAACCGAGCCAATCCACACATTACCGATCTGATCTACAATGATTGAATAGGGCGCAACAACACTGGGCCTATTGGGATCAATTGAATCGATTTGCAATGATTTTAGAGAATCATTTACGAGATTGTATTGAAAAATACCAATTGGGAAAACGCCAATCCACAGGCTGCTATCTCTGGAATCACAACTTAGACTTGAAATATAGTTATTTTTGGCACGATTGGGGTGCAGACGCTCCGGGTGGATTGTCTTGAATTGATCGCTGGCAATATTATGTTTTGTCAGGTGTCCGCTTGCAGTGCCGATCCAGAGTGTACCAGCGGGGAATTCTATCAAACAGGTAATATTGTCATTTGCCACACCAGGCGTGTTATCCTGATAGAATGAAGTAAAGTTCTGTGAATCGGGATTAAAGCGATTGAGCCCCTTTTTAGTTCCTGCCCACAGATTACCATGGGAATCTACCAGCAGAGATGTGACAAAATTATTACTCAGAGAGCCGGGATCATCGGGTTGCTGACGGAAATTATTAAATCGCTGACAGACCTGATCAAACCGGTCCAATCCGCCCCCATCGGTTCCGATCCAGAGATCACCGTTGTAGTCCTCACAGATTGCCTGTATCATATTTTGGGACAGACTGAGCGAATCCTGGGGATCGTGATAGAACGTCTTGAAGTCATACCCATCGAAACGATTGAGACCATACCGGGTCCCGAACCACATGAAACCGTATCGATCCTGGGTAATGCAAAAAACCGTGTTCTGTGATAAACCCTGTTCAGTCGAATAATGATCAAAACGAACCGAGTGGTCATCTGCAGTGAGATTAACCAGAAGTACTACAAACAAAAGGTAATATCGGTAGTGTTTGGTTAATTTGTTTTTGAAGTTCAATTGATTGTTAAAATAGTAGTTTGTGAATAAAAAGATACGTTTACGAATTTGGATTAACAAGCGTTCAATTGATTACCACTGACTATGATTACAGGCAAGAATGCCATCAAGTAAGGTAATGAATATTCGTCCCGGACGCTACTTTTTAAACCTCGATGCAGAATTGTACCGAGCTTTTCACAATTTAGATTTAAAATCTGGTATTAAGATTTAGCTAGCACAGCGCCGGCTGATAAATAACAGATGGCCGCCAGGCTTAAAGCTACATTATAGCCCCAGGCAAAAGCAATTAAGAGAACTACCACCGAGCCAATCACTGCGGCAGCTCCATTTACCGCAAAGCCCCAATCAATTAGAGCACCTACTTTCTGAGCTCCTTTTGGAAATGGCATGCCCATGAAGAAGCCTAAAGGGGCGATTAAAATGGCCGTGATTAGCAGTCGCATTATCAGAGGCAACCCTGCTAAGGCAGTAGTGATGAAACCTAGGATAGAAATATCCACGATGATCCAGATTGCAATACCGATAAATGGCGTCCACTGACTATAACGTGGTGCCTGGCGGCTGCCAATCCCTGCGCCGATCAGCAGAGCCAGAAGAATCGTGATCAGACTGTAAACCGATGGCCCGATAAACAGGGTGTATTTTTGAATCAGTACAATTTCAACCATCATGAAAGCAGCGCCAATCAGGAAAAAATACAGCCACGGTTTGGCAAGCAGTTTTTCTTTGCTGAACAGGTAGGGCAGCAGATTCAATGGAATTACCAGAACAACAACCACACCAAGGATAATCAGGATTAGCAGTTTTGAGAGCGGAAAACCGAAGAATTCGTAAGGCAGCACTCGTTCAAATGCTTTGGCATTCAGGTTTTTCCATAGACCCATCTGGGCTACGAAAGGTCGGTTATCAGTAGCCGGTGAGATATTGACATGGGCCGAATCCTGTTCCGCCTGCCAGCCGTTTAGCACAATCCGGTTGATCAAATTATCAGCGGTGGAATCCGGCGCCGGATACAACAAATGGATGTAACTATAGCTTTCCTCCTTCAACTCAATAATTGCACTGCTACGGATTTCATCCGTTAACGGTTGTTTGGACAGCAGCAGGGCATTACGGCGTAATTGTGGCAGATCATAAACGGCAAAATGCTGTCGGGGATCATCAATACCTTCGGCCTGCAAGGCGTTCATTACCTGAGCGACCAGGCGGGGCATATAGAACTGGTGCTCCATCATCATGAAGCCGTCATCCGAAAGAGCGTTCCAGTAATCCTGAAAAGCTTCGGTGGTAAAAAGGTAGCTTTCCGCCATGGCAAAAGAGCCTGATGCCAGCGCGGCAAATGTATTGGAGCTGAGGGAGTAAATTACATCGAAGTATCCCGGATTGTTACGAACATATGCTCGGGCATCCTCGGTGGCTACCGTAACCCGCGGGTCAGTATAAATATGGCCGCTGAATTCAGCCAGTTCGCCATCGATCATGAGATCGTTGATATGTTTGATCACCTCTACGGCATGAATATCAGTTGCGCCGAACTGGAGTGCCTGAACCACATCACTGCCACCGCCGGCACCGAGCGACAGGAATGAACAGTCGTCGAATTTTTTTATTAGATATTCCACTGGAATCCCAAATTCAAACAATAATGAATCCGGTTTATCCCAGTTGCCATCAAAACCATAGATCGGGGAATTAGCCACATTGTCGATATTCAGTCCCCGGTAATCTTCCTCAAAATCATATATCTTGACTTTACTTTGGGCATCCCAATGGGAATAGATTACCGGTGCCCGCTCTGGTTTATCCGATTGCAGTAACGATTCAGCGTTGAGTGCCAGCCGAATCATTACGGCTGATAGCAGTAAAGGTAAACCCTTGAGCCAACCGCTA
>JABMPO010000075.1 GCA_013203015.1 Fidelibacterota bacterium | reverse complement strand
ATTCATTTCCCCGCTAAAGTATTACCTATATCTGCCGATTACAGTAGTGTAAATACAAGGTAGACAATGGAAGAAGAAATACTAAACCTTGACGATGCTTGTTCATTCTTGGGAATCAAGCACCGTACAATGTACAAACTACTGAAGTACAGCACTATTCCGGCAATTAAAATTGGCGAATGGAATCAGATCCAATCCGGTTTGAGCGGTTTACAAACCTAGTTACAAAAAAATCAATAATACGGAATAGTATCATGGCCCATATTCTTTTAGTAGAAGACGATAAACTGAACATCATTATTTTTACCAAGCTACTGGAACGACGCGGCAAGTTCCAGGTAACTCATTCCGAAGATCCGGAAATAATCCTTGAACTTTGTCGAAGCCAGGAAATTGATTTGGTGCTCATGGACATTTCACTCAATAAAAGTAAGTACCAGGGTAAGTTTATCGATGGCGTTGAAATAACTAAATTATTGAAAAATGATCCTGCAACAAAATCCATTCCGGTAATTCTGACTACCGCACATGCAATGTCCGGGGATAAAGAAGAATTCCTGACCGATAGTGGCGCTGACGCATATGTTACTAAACCAGTGACCGATCATGAAGGTTTTATTGAGCAGGTAAGGAGATTGGCAATTATTAGTAAATCTTAAACTATCAAAACGAATAAGAAATCTTTTTCAAATTGAGCTGAGTAATTGTGAGTCGATCATCAGTATCCACCTTCCTTATTCATCAAGTCTATTTATATTAACAAAACATCATTATTATCAGATATTTCTACCCTTGATTGCTATCTTATAAACTGCTACATTTCCGTTAATGGCAGACCAAAATTTCAAATCTGAACCCAATCGGATTCAATATCTCAACGAGCAAAAAGCTCAAGGTCGTTACCTGTTGGGAGTGTTCCCCGCACTATATCCCCGGGAAATCCTGTGGGCGTTGAATATTCTACCAGTCGAAATCTGGGATCCGCCCGGTACAGCCGTTCTGGCAAATAAACATTTACAACCCTATATCTGTCCAATAGTGCGCAATGGTCTTGAGTTAATCCTGCGGGGCGAAACGGATATTGTAGATGGATTTCTATTTCCCCATACCTGCGATTCATTACAAAATCTGGCATCGATAGTAAATGACCACTTAGAGCTCAATAAACCGGTGTTTTCATTTTACCATCCAAAAATGCCCTATACAGCCGCAACTCAAAAATTTTATCGGGCACAATTAGAAATATTAATCAACCAATTAACCAGCATTTTTAGTCCAATCGATACTGATCGTCTGACTGAATGTCTGCGATTAAGTCATGAAATTGGTCGACAGTTGAATAAAATTTTTAAATTGCAGAGAACGAATCAATTGAGTTTTTCCAATTCGGAATATTACCCAATTTTACGCCAGGGTGAATTTCTCTGGCCGGAAGACTATTTAAAACTATTGAACGAAATTACTGCCGGAGAAACAATACCATCCAAACCAGATACAGCAATCGTTTTAAGTGGGATACTTCCAAATCCGGTTGAAATATTATCATTATTGGATAAACTTAATGTCAAGGTTGCAGCCGACGATTTACTAAACAATCAACGGCGATTTTATCTTCCCCAATCAAAATTCTCAAATCCATTGGATGCCCTAACTGAAGCCTATTTAAAACGCCCACCGTGCTCCACCATAGGCACACCAATATCTGAAAGACTCAACCACTTGATAAAATTGGCAATCGGTAGCAAGGCCAAGGGAGTCGTCTTCCTGATTCCAAAATTCTGCGAACCCGAATTGTTCGATTTACCCCAATTAAAACAAGGCCTGCAAAAAGCCGGAATTTCATCTCTGGTAATTGAAACAGAATTAAACTGCGGGTTGACCGGCCAACTAACGACCCGGCTAGAAGCTTTCATTGAAATGCTTGGCAATTGACGTGACTATCGCTGGAAAAATTAAATATCAATTCATGAAAGATGTGGGTGCGCCAGCACTGATTGGCCTGCGCGAATTGACTCGAAAAAAACGATCCCGGTCCCAAAGCCAATTGTTTGGTCCGCCACTGGAATGTACCAATCGGCTGAAGGAAATTATGACCCGCCATTATTACCTGGCTCGGTTCGCTACCGGAGCCAAACCGGTGGCTTGGGTAACCAGTGGCGCGCCGGTGGAATTATTACGTAGTTTTGGTTTTTATACTATTTACCCGGAAAATCATGGCGCTCTGGTGGGCGCTAAAAAACAGGGCGCAGCAATGTGTTCGATTGCGGAGAGTGCCGGGTACAGTCCTGATCTCTGTTCTTACGCCCGAATTGATCTTGCTCATACCCTGTCAGGCAAAACTCCCACCGGACGATTACCAAAACCCGACTTGCTGTTCGCATCAAATAATATCTGTCAGACGATTACCTATTGGTTTAAAGCAATTTCATATCATTATAACATACCGCTGATCCTGTTTGACACGCCCTACAACTATACTGAATTAGCTCAGACGGACATCAATTATATGGTTGAACAATTACAGCAAATGATCCCGATCCTCGAGCAAGCTTCCGAGCGGAAATTCAATAATTCAAAATTTGCCGAAATTGTGGGCCGGGCTCGTGAGACCTCCCTTACCTGGGGAGCAATTCTGGCAACTATGCGGAATAGCCCAGCGCCAATGACGATCTTCGAGACTTTTTTCCATCTTGCTCCGATCGTATCACTCCGGGGCTTGCCGGTAGCACACGATTATTACCAGATTCTACTGACTGAACTGGAAGAGCGAGTACGCGATGGGATCGGGGCTACCAGTCGCGAAGTGAAACGACTGATGTGGGATAATATCGCTATCTGGTACAAAGTCCGGGATCATTCTATACAGTTTGCTGAGCAGGGTATGAATTTTGTTACGGCAACTTATACCAATGCCTGGGCGGAGACGACGCAACATCTGGATATAAATAATCCTTTTGAATCAATGGCCAAGACCTACAGTCTCGTTATTCTAAATAACAATCTGGACTACCGCTTAAAACTGATGCAGCGATTGATTCAGGAATACCAGGTCGACGGATTAGTGATTCATTCTGCCCGCAGTTGCAAGCCTTACTCAGTGGGTCAATATGATATCAAGCGGAAGTTATATCAGGAATTGAAAATCCCGGCCGTAATTATAGATGGCGATATAACCGATGAACGAGCTTATTCTGATGAACAGACAAAAACTCGTCTGGATGCCTTTTTCGAAATTTTAGGTAATTAATATGGCCGAAAAATATTATGCCGGAATTGATGTTGGTTCCCACAGCACCGAGGCCGTAATAATCGATGATAACAAACAACAATTGAGCTTTTCTATTATTGATACCGGGCTGGATGGTAACGCTGCTGCCGAAAATGCCTTGAATCTGGCTTTAGCCAAAATCGGGATCAACCGAGAGAATCTGAATGGAATCGTTGCCACGGGCTATGGGCGGGCAAATGTGACTAACGCCGGAAAACAAGTAACCGAGATTACCTGCCATGCCACCGGCGCTCATCATATTTTCCCCCAGGCAGGTACGGTTATCGATATGGGCGGTCAGGACTCCAAAGTCATTCATATTGATGAAAACGGGCAATTGGTGGATTTTGTCATGAATGACAAATGCGCCGCCGGCACCGGGCGATTTCTGGAAGTAATGGCCAAACGTCTTGGATCCGATCTAGATCAATTCGGGAACCTGGCGCTGCTTTCTGAACAGGCCGTGCCAATTAGTAATACTTGCACCGTTTTTGCTGAAAGTGAGGTCGTATCCCTATTGGCAAAAAACCATCCTCGCGACCAGATAATCCGGGGCTTGCATCAGGCAATTGTTGATCGGATTTGGGCGCAGTCCCAGACGGTCGGTATCCATGGTGCGGTTATTATGACCGGCGGAGTTGCCCTGAACCAGGGTGTCATCCAATTACTGGAAGATAAACTAAAATGCGAATTATTGGTACCACCGCAACCTCAAATCGTTGGAGCGTTGGGGGCAGCTCTGATTGCCCACCGAAATTTTAGATAAATTCAGAAATCTCAGACAGCGATTTGCGGGTTAAATCCGGTACCTTCACATCTACCGCCGGGAAACCGGTTACGACGATCATAAACGGACGTTCATTTTCAGAACGCCCCAGCAATTTATTCAGGAAATTTGATTTACTGGGCGTATATGTCAACGCTGCCAGTCCAGCCCTATGCAGCGCCGTTATCAGTATACCTGAAGCTATCCCAACCGATTCATTCACATAATAATGTTTTTTTCTCACACCATTGGAATCTAAACAATATTTCTGGGCGAATATCACAATCAGCCAGGGTGCTACGGTCAAAAACGATTTCCGATCATCAGTGCCCAGTTGTTCCAGATCCCGTACCCAGTTTTGGGTAGCTTTACCGGAGTAAAATTCCCATTCGCCAGCTTCAGCCTGAGCCTGAATTTCATTTTTAATTTTTGAGTTTCCCACAACAATAAATTTCCAGGGTTGTATGTGGGCACCGCTGGGGGCAGTACCCGCGGCTCTGATACAGTTCTCAATTATCTCTCTTGGAACCGACCGCTTGGAGAATTGTCGTACTGTTCGCCGCCGACTCAATTCCTCATAAAACTTCCGGGAGCGTTCAATCATTTCCGGGAGTGGATATTCCTGGTAATTATCATATTTAATGAATTTTTTTGTAGGCATATTCTTTTGCTCAAATCAATTTAGTCGGTCTCGATTATCAAATAATGCT
>JABMPO010000074.1 GCA_013203015.1 Fidelibacterota bacterium | reverse complement strand
GCTTTGGCAACATCAGAATAGGCCACGGGCGTTTCACGAGTAGCGCGGGAAGCGAATACTTCCAGGGCGCTAAGCTGAATTGCCGAGGTTTCCAGGGCAAAGTTGATCGTGGTTGCACCGGTAAGATTGATTGTTTGACTGGCTTTTTCATAACCGATTACTGAAGCGGAAATGGTTATGTTTCCAGATGGTACATTGGCAATCAGATAATTACCGCTTGCGTCGGCTGCAGCACCCATTGTAGTTCCTTCTATAAGAACGTTAGCTCCGGGTAATGTGCGGCCAGTGCCGGCATCAGTTACCTTACCGGTAATCGTCGCCTGGGCGAAGATCATGACCGGTAAAGCAAATACCAGCAGAATTAGTCCAATAGGACGTAAACGATTCATACGTTTCTCCTTGAGGTTAATTGTATGAGATAGGCTTTTTGGATACAGCGTGGGCAGAGCTGCATCAGCTTTTGGTTCATTTCGATTGTATACAAATATCTTTCCCAAATCCTTGCTGAAAGTTCGGTTATCGAGTTGAATTGAGCAACAGATAATTGCAGAAATATTTTGGGCGGTTATTAGTGTTTTGTCTCAATAATTGGCTGTTATAAAAGTCTGGTATACTAAATGATTTTTCTGATACTGAGACAACAGAAAAAGTTGACGTGAAGGATAGATCTTCAAATAATATCATTAAGCAGGACATTATACATTAAAAAATCAATTCGATTGCTTGGTTGAACAGGTTTCATCGGGGATTTAGTTTTAATGATTCATTTAAAAGATTTGATTTTTCGTTGGTTGTAAGTTGTCAAATCGACTTCCAATATCTTAATAACCACATTATTATAACCTCGAGTTATAATATCAAATTACACCAGATTAGGGTAAATCGTTCGCGCGTGCGCGTTCGAGAAAAAAACGTAATAGCAAGCGCCATAGCTGCAATAATCTTGTTGAATATATGCGCGAGCTCTAAAGTAGCGCAAGAATTTATACTAATTCTATAGTAAATAAATAATATTCTGTAGTAGCGTTTTTTAGGGAGCCGATGCGGTAAAAAAAGTGCCGTATGGGCTAAATTTCGTTCGCGCCATTCAAACAGTTATTAATTTATTATAGTAAAGTTATAAAAACATAGTAATTTAATTAGCGTATTCGCGCCGTGAGAGAACAAGTAAGCTCTATAATAACTTAACTATATATCTTTATTCTGATAAATTTGTGTTGTAACTTCTGGGTGTTAATAATAAATATATTTATAAAAAAATGAATAATAAAATTTCACTTCATTCCGCCAAGAAGGCTAATGTCTTAAAAAATGTAGAAGAATCCGGAAGTTTGGTAAAAGCGGCACGTTTGAGTAAAATTGATTGTCCAACTATAGAACGCTGGCGAACTGATGATACGGAATTTAATATCGCTTTAGAATATAATTTTATAAAGCATCATGATCGCCAGGTCGAAAAGCTGGGCGAAATCAGAGCGAAGATAATAAAAGTTGCCGAAGAAGCTCTGGATGTTAGGGTTTATCCGGTTAAATCTACGACGAAAGAGTCTTATACTAATCGCCTTGGTGTAGTCACAGGAACACGCGAGTGGACGACAAACAAGGATAAAGTTTGTGAGCCAAATATCCCTGTTGCATTAAAGGCACTAGCGGAATTAAACAAAGCTCTTTCGCTGCAATATTCCCATCAGATCCTTAGCGATTCTGACAGGACACTAAAGGAACAGCTGATCGGACAGCGGGAAGCTGCTGATCTTAGTAGTAATGATTTCGATTGGTTGATGGATGATAAAATCGACCTTTATCGAATCCGCCGAATGCAGGCCCAAACCCAAATGTTGTCTGAGAAAGGTTTACTATCCGCCGATGAATACCGTGTGAGGTTCATTGAAGAGATGAAAATCATACAAGATATTCAAGGTCGAATTGAGGCTCGCATAAGAGTTGATTTCGATGGGAAAACGCTTTTAGAAGTGCGTAACGACATGAAAGCATTATTGAACCTGCATCATATGCTTTTTCAGAAAGCAGTCGACAATTTTAAGGTAAACCGTACAGACATTTTTCCCGAATTCCAAAAATTATTAAAGGAGCATAATCAAAATGAAGAAAAACTTGAAATACCTCATAGATGAGGAAGCAACCCTCCAAGACAGAATTTGGCGTATTCAACCAGTTGATCCAATCACCTTTCTGGAAAAATATATCAAAACTTCGACTTTCTCTGAGCCGCAGAAAGACGTTATTCGCGGGATATTTGGTGATGACCCTACCAACCAATTTTTTAATGTAGAGCAGGCCATTCTGCGGATAGGTCAGGGGGGTGGTAAGAATTTTCTAATTTCCCGCTGCGTTGTGTACCTGATCTACCTTTGGTGCTGCCTCGAAGATCCCCACACCTATTTCGACTTGGCAGAAAGTGAGCACTTCGATATTCTTAACTATTCCCAGGTCAACGCCCAGCAGGCCAAAAACGTATTTTTCAGATCCCTGACGGATATCATTAGCATAACCCGCGAACCTGATACCGGGGAGAACTGGTTTAGCAAGAACATGGGCTTAAAAATAACAAGGTATGGTACGCGAGACATCAAGGATAAGGAGATGATTATTCCCAACCGCCGGAAGGGAAAAGGAAATATCAGGGTGTATTGTCTGGATTCGACCGCCAAGTCAGT
>JABMPO010000420.1 GCA_013203015.1 Fidelibacterota bacterium | reverse complement strand
CTCAGAAAAAGCAGGTCGCACCGATCATTGTGATCGATGATGATGAAAGTATTCTGGAATTTTTTCGTGACGTGTTTAATGAAATGGATTTAATTATTGATACCGAAACTGATGGAATGACCGGCATTAGCAGAATATTGAAAAAAAAATATGAACTGGTCTTTCTTTATGTTATGCTTCACGATATGAATGGACTTAAAGTTTTAAAAGCAGTTAAATCGGCATTTAATAATATTAAGATCATAATGATATCAGGATACCTGACCGAAGAAATTATCGAGCAAGCTCTCTCCTATGGCGCTGATGGTTACCTGTATAAACCATTATCGGCCATGGATGTTCTATCAAAAACAATCAAGTTTATTAATCCCGAGACCATGCAAAAAATTCAATTAAGATAAGCAGCTTAAACTTATTATCACAAAAAATGGCTAAGAAAACTAAAATAATGATTGTTGACGATGATCGTCATCATATTGCTTTATTGAAATCAACCCTGCAAAAGTTGAATTACGAGATTGTGGGAACAGCTAACACTGGAAAACAAGGAATTAAGAGGGTTAAAGCTTTAAATCCTGATTTAGTTCTTATGGATATTTGCATGGAAAGTGAATTCGCTGGAATTGATGCTGCCGCCAAACTTCGGAGTATCGTCGATATACCGGTAATATTTTTAACAGCAATGGTTGAAGATACATTTATTTCGAAAGCAATTGAGACCCACCCCTATGGATATATCACAAAACCATTCCGAAAAGATGATTTGAAACCAGCTATTGAAGTTTCACTGACTCGTTATAATTATGAAAAGAAATTAGGGGCTTATCAAAGAAAGATTGAAGAATCTGAAGCCTTATTTCGTGGAATTTATAATAATCATTTATCCGGCTATTTTCAATTGGATCGCGATTTTAAAATTATTATGCTGAATCCTTATTTACTCAAAATACTTAATTATGGATCTGAAAAAGAAATTACTGGTGAAAATATATTTGATTTTTTTTATGACGAGCAATACGAGGGCACCAAGCTTCAAAAGCAGCTTAAAGAATCCGGTGAGATCAATTTAACCGAGGCAAAATGGATTACAAAAAACAATCGTGTTATTCAGGTCTTTTTAAATATCAAGCGCGTTAATAACAAAAACGACAATACAGAATCTTATATTGGATTTACCCATGATATCACCCAGCATAAACAGTTGGAATATCAACTGCGCCATGCCCAGAAAATGGAAATTATAGGAACTCTGTCCGGTCTAATTGCCCATGAAATCAACAACCAATTAACCAATGTTCTGGGCTACGCCGATTTATGTCGCATGACACTTAAAAAAACTGATAAACAATATAAATATGTTCAATCAATCCAGATTAAAGCACGGGAAGCAGCGGGAACTCTCCGTCATCTATTGAAATTCAGCCGCATACAAAAACCTTCTGTCAAAGAATTTGACCTCGACAAATTCATCACTAATAAAATCGATCTATTTTCTCAGATAGCTGGATCTAAGATTAAGGTATCTGCTGATCTAAACTGTCCCGGTGTCCTGATAAATACCGATACAAGATTGTTTGAGCAGGTATTAATGAATCTAATCATCAATGCCAAAGACGCCATCGCTGATTCCGGAAAGATAACTATGAGTTCCAAAATTGTGTCTGATGACAAGGACTCCATATTATATTACAAATTGCCTAAAAATAAATATGTTAACTTATCCATTCAAGATAACGGTTCAGGGATTCAAACGGAGATCATAAATAAAATATTTGATCCCTTTTTTACTACCAAAGATGAATCAACTGGAACCGGTTTAGGATTGGCAATTGTGAAAAGTATCCTCAAGGATATTGACGGTTATATATTTGTAGAGAGCCAGGTAAAAAAAGGCACTAATTTCGAATTATTCATACCAATTAATAACACTGATAAAACTAGACCTACAAAGAACATTTGACAGCATCATTCACAAATTCCCACTCAATAATCCACACATTAATATATTGTGGACAATTCCTAATTTTTACCCAACTTTTTTAACATATTATTGGCAGATTTGCTATGAGGATTTAATTCCACAGCCTTCAGATAATTTTTGATTGCCGCTTCCAGGTCGCCATTCGCCAGCAATGCTTCACCGTAACAGTAGTACACATTCCAAGCATCCGGGAGCAGGCTCACATTCAACTTGAATACTTCAAGTGCGGATTTTATGTCTTTCAACCGTAAAAACTGATACCCTGTCCAGTTTATCAAGTTTATCAGGTTCGGGTATCTAAGCTCATATCGCACCCGCTCTAAAACGATTGCCTCGCAGGCAGCTTTAACATCTACCCTTGGAAAAAATCTAAGGGTCAATAAATAATCATCAGGTTCCCATTTCTGATCACCCTCTTTGCCAACCCAGATAGTGATAAGGTTGACCAGATTGGTGATGTACTGCTTCCTTGAAGCAGATTTAATGGCATCGACCATAAGTTCCGGCTGTGGTTGCCAATCTGCTCCACCGGAAGTGATAAAAAGTAGTATTTTATCCGGCGTTGCAGCACGACTAACAAATCGGTCAACGTTTTTATTTAATCTGACCAAATATGAATTAATGATCAATATCTTGTCCCAGTTTTCGTCATTCACTTCCGCCAGATTCTTTACATCAATCCCTTTAATATATGCGGAAGAATTTTTCAATGAATCACAAAGGGTTTTGACAAATGTATCCTTAAAGTCGCTACCTTGGGTGGCAATGAGAACTGTTTTAGTTGGATTGGCGGTAATGATCTCAAAAGATTTAGCTTTTCGCGGATAAAAGAGAATTACATAGATGGTAAAACCCGCCAGAACTAATCCAGCAACACAACCGAAAATAATCCCAATAATTTTTAACAGTTTTATTTTCATTACAGTTTTACCTATCTAACCATATCAAATTGCAACATTTCCAGCCCTGCCAGCATAATAATTCGTACTCAGACTGGGCATCGAAATATATTACTTTCCACAATAAATATCTTAATAAAAGCTCAAGTTTAGAAAAAGACCAGCGGGCTGCAAATGGTTATTGCAGCAAGTAAATACAGGTTTTTGGTGGGGGCAATTAAGAATAATAAAAGTTGGACTGCAACGATAAAAAGAAACCAGAAAAATGACAACAAAGTTCTTATCAAAGAGTCATAATAAATTATAATGAAAGGAGAATGCAATGGCACCACTTTGGATGATAGGTTTTGCCTTTTCAATTCTGCAGATTGCTATTTCACTATTTTAATCCCCGCAGAGTTCCATTTTGCTTATGACAGATGTGTCCGGGCATCTGTTATAAGCAATTTTGTGTTATAAATATGATACTTGTAAGCATTGTATAAATTGATTATAATTTTTCTCATATAAACCGTAAAATGTACTGTTGTAAATTATTCCATTCATAAGCGATCATATTGAAAAATAAAAATACACAAGCTGCTGGTAATCTACGGCGTATCCTGTTTTTGATAATACTATCAGGTCAGCTTTGCTTTGCAGCAACCTGGAAGATTACCCTCAAATCGGGGGAGAAATTTAATGGAATTGCCAAAATATTCATGGATGAATCAACAGTCTATTTAATTCCACAGATTATGCCAAAAAACAATCTGCCAATTCCAGTTTACCTCGGGGATATCAAGTCAGTTA
Organism: Fidelibacterota bacterium; assembly: GCA_013203015.1. GTDB lineage: Bacteria > Fidelibacterota > Marinisomatia > Marinisomatales > TCS56 > JABMPO01. Next base: position 1,070 of record JABMPO010000420.1, on the reverse strand, counting down.
AATGTATCCGAAATGAAGAAGATTAAATTGACAACTGAACAAAAAACTATCGCGGCAATGTTGAGAATTTATTGCCACCATCATCATAACACTGGAAAGAAGTTATGCGATGAATGTGAGAGCCTGTATTACTATGCAAGTGAACGTCTGGAAAAATGTCCTTTTGGATCGGATAAGCCTACCTGCCAAAGCTGCACTATTCATTGCTACAAACCAGACCGTAGGGAGCAAGCACGGATTGTTATGCGCTTTGCCGGTCCCCGGATACTGTGGCGGCATCCTATTCTGGCAATCAAACATATGGTGAAAAACCGTAAACCTACTCCTCAGTAATAGCAAATATTTGATTTATTTTTAATAATCAGTAATTTATATTAAATTTACAGAATTCATCAACATTGTTTCAACAGGGAGTGATAATGAAAAGATTATTCCACTGTCATCTAATATTATTGCTGATCGTAACCGGCTGTCAATTTAACTCTCGACAAATGGAAGAATCATTTCTCCGCACTGTGGATTCTTTCTATGCGGCGGTTGATTCCGGTAATCAGGAAGATCATGCTAATCTTTTTTCTAATGATGCTATTCTCATGCCTGATGATTGGACAATATCACGAGGGGAGGCTGTTAAAGAATCAGTCATAAATCGCACTGGTTGGGTCTTCCGAATTAAAGACTTAAATCGACTGGAATACGGAATCAGCAAAGATATTGGCTATACGGTCAATGAATATTATTACACCTGGCATGCCGAAGGCTCACAACTGAAATGGCATAAGACTAAAAATGTTCATATCTGGCGGTTGCAGGATGATAATACTTGGAAACTTCAAGTGGATATCTGGAATCATACACCTAAATAATTCCTAATGCTTGCGGGAAAACAATGATCAAGAAATCAAGAGCGTAAAGATAAACAGGTCAGACCCCCGTCCATTTTTTGCAGCTCACTCATTTCCAGCTCAAGAATCGGTAAACCAAGTGTTCGAATCCGGTTTAATGTGTTTGGAAAACCCACCGGTGTCAATAAATGATCGTTCACCCACAGCGTATTGGCAGCATATTCT
>JABMPO010000419.1 GCA_013203015.1 Fidelibacterota bacterium | reverse complement strand
GGGCATGGATCTGCTGCCGCATTCTTGAATAACTGGCAAACCGGTGACACGGTTCAATTGTATCTCGGATTAAATCCGACCCTGCCACGCTTGACTCAACTCGTCGGCGGCAATTATAAATTTCTGGAAAACGGTATTTACACTGGTAGCACCAATACGGATCTGCACCCACGAACATTTGCCGGAATCAATGTTGACAGCACCAAACTATTCCTCGCTGTTGTCGATGGCCGTCAACCCGGCAGCATCGGCATGAGTTACCGGCAACTGGCCGATTATATGATCAGTCTAGGAGCGGTTCATGCTATCAATCTTGACGGCGGTGGCTCATCCACCCTGGTGGTACACAATGTCGTTGAGAATTCTCTTTATACCGCCGAAAGGGCGGTAGCCAACGCTTTGATGGTCGTTTCCAATGCACCCGAGGATTCTTTGATCGCAATTCAGCTTCAGCCAGATAATTTCCGCCAATTTCTTGGCTCAACTCAATCAATTGAAGTATCCGGTTGGGATCAATATTTTAATCCCCGTAGCGTAAATATGGCAAATGTCAGTTTTAGCGTTAGTCCGGATGGAGGTGTCATTGATAATTCCGGTAATTTTACGGCTCCCGATTACAGCACATCTGGCCAAATAATCGCTAATTATCTGGGATTAACGGACACGGCCTGGTTTTACATTAAAACTCTGCAAAGCATCAGTTTTATAACCGAACACCAGAATACCGATAACCTGATCGGCCTGCATTTTCCAATTGTCTGCATCGATGAAGACAATCTGCCGCAGCCAATTGCGCTGACTGAATTCACCTGGGAGATTCTTGATCCTGCCATCGGTTATTTTGATTCTGCCGCTGTTTTTCATGGCCTATTGGAAGGGACCACCCAGATCGTCGCCTCATATCTGGGATTAACCGATACCGCGTCGGTGACCGTCGAAATTGGTTATGGTTCAACCGTTATCAACAGCATGGAAGTTTTAGCCAATTGGTCTGTTGACGGAGTGTTATATGATCAATCCGCAACAAACTTGTCCGTAACCGATCAACCAGCAACCGAAGGAGTTGGCGCTTTCCAACTCGACTACCAGTTTATCCGGTCCAGTGTGGGCCGTAGCTGGATTCATCTCAATAATGACATCCCCATTTACGGTTTACCCGATACGATTAAACTGGATTTTATGTCAAACAGCGGTTTATATCGTGATCATATGATGGTTGTTGTAATCGCCGATAACGATGATGAATTATTCCAGACTTCCGAGGTTACTGCCGATACCAATTTCACGACCTATAATTTTGCCATGGATGAATTCGGCGCAGTGGCAGCCAATTCAATTCTGCATTTTCCCATCCGGATAGCAGCCCTGCAAATCAGAATGGGATATTATGGCACAACCGGTGATACTAACAGTGGCGTAATCTATCTGGATAATTTGCGTATCCATTACCCTAATCAACTGGGAGTATCCGATAAAGCAGCGGAGCTCCCAACTGAATTTCAAATATTCCAGAATTTTCCAAATCCATTTAATGGCAGAACCTCCATTAAATACTATTTACCACAAAAGGCTCATGTTAAGGTGACGATTTTTGATCTACTGGGGCGTCAAGTAGTGAATCTGTTAAACAATGTACAAAACCCGGGAATGCAATCAACGATCTGGGATGGTCGGAATGCAACCGGTACCATAGTTGCTACCGGCTTATATATCTATACCATTGAGCTAGATCAAAATATTAAATCAGGTAAAATGTTGTTTTTGAAATAAAATTTTTACTAAATACTGGTTAATCAAGTCTAAGAACATAATTGCTGGTAATAACTGGATTATTCTCAGATTCAATACAATTACTTGAACAATCCGTTTTTCTCGACATTCCTAATAATAGCAAAATGAATAAAGCGATATAAATTTAAACCTGCCACTTAAAGCATTTTACAGGATTTAATTAATGAAACGACGCTTTCTCCAAATCTGGATGATATTGTTTTTCTTAACCCCGGTTCTGATTCCGGGGCAACGACCACAAGGAAATCCCCGGGGTATTATCTCCGGACAGGTCTTTGATTCCATAAACAGCAGTAAACTGGAATATGCAAATATTGTACTGTTTAAAACCAGTGACAGTAGTTTTGTCAGCGGTGCCACTACTAATGCAAATGGAAAATTCATTATAAATGAGATTCCGCCAGGGCAGTTTTTTCTGGATATCAAATTTATCGGTTACAAGGTTAACCGCATTGCAGACTTGAGAATCGGCCGTCGCCAACTGCGCGTTGAGCTGGGAAAAATTTATCTGGAACGAACGGTTATCGCTGCACAAACTGTCGAAGTTATTGCCGATCGACCATTGGTCGAATACAAGATCGACAAGAAAGTGGTCAACGTCAGTGAGAACTATGCTCATATCGCCGGTACCGCAGTTGATGTGCTGGAAAACGTCCCCTCACTGTCAGTTGATCTTGAGGGAAATGTATCCTTACGCGGCAGTTCAAGCTTCACCGTTTTGATTGATAACCGGCCAACAGCCCTGGATGCCAATGACGTATTGCAGCAAATCCCCGCTTCGACAATCGATAATATTGAAATTATTACTAATCCTTCGGCAAGATATGATCCCGAGGGAATATCCGGAATTATTAACGTAATCACCAAAAAAAGACGCTTGGAAGGTGTCAGTGGAATGACCAACACCAATGGTGGGCTTGATGATAAATACGGTGCTGATTTCCTGCTAAATTTCCGTAACGGTTTTGGCAACATTTCTCTGGGGGGTAATTATAGTCAACGGACTCGTCCCGGGCAAACTGAGTCCGAGAACCGTACTATTTTCAACGACACAACCTCAACGATCAATTCTACTGGTAGCACGGACTCTCAACGCAGAAGAATGGGTCTTAATGGTGAAATTCAATTATTTCTGAGCCAGCAGGATAATCTCAATCTGGGTTTCAGAATTGGCGATTTCCGCATGGAGCGAACATCGGAGTTGGACTTCCGTGAAGTCTGGTCACCGGGTACAATCAATAACAATTATCTTAGCTATAGTGATTCCGAACGCGGTGGAGAAATGCAGATGGTAGCTGTCGATTACCAACACATTTATGCCTCGAAAGCTGAATTGTCCATGCGTATGATGTATTTTCACCGAGCAGGGGATGAGGAATCCAGCAATCGGTTAATGACCGCGGATCAGACTGTCAAATCCGGGCAATTAACTACCGAAAAAGGACCCTCCGACAGGTTGCGCGGAGCAATACATTATCAACAACCGTTTGCACGCGGGTCCAAATTTGAAGCCGGCTATCAGGGCCACGAAAGGCACAGCACCGATATTACCGGATTTTCCCAGTATGATTCGGTCACTGCTGATTTCATTTATCTACCAGAATTCAGTCACAATATTGATTATCGTCGTGCGATCCATTCCATATATTCCCTCTTTTCGCAAGATAAAAACCGTCTGGGATACCAGATTGGTATCCGCAGTGAATTTACCGATCGCACAGTGACCGTTTCCGGCGGTGATTCTTCAACACCAATCAAGCGTTGGGATTATTTCCCAACTCTACATGGTTCCTGGAAAATGACCGATAAAATTCAAATAATGTCCAGCTACTCGCGTCGCATAAACCGGCCCCGTGGATATTATCTTGAACCATTCCTGACCTGGACTGACGCCTATAACGTGCGTAAGGGAAATTCCAACCTGAAACCGGAATATATCAATTCATATGAATTGGGTATCCAATTACCTTTCAGTAATAATCTGATTTCGGTGGAAGGTTATTTGCGGGAAAGGCAAAATCTGATAGAACGCACACGACAAATTTATGCCGCTAATGTCACCCTCCATAGTGTTGAAAATGTGGGTCAGAGCCAATCAACCGGCTTGGAGTTGATGTTCAATATTAAAGAAATCAAGTGGTGGGATATAAACTTGATTGGGAATATCTATGTTTACCAGGTTGAAGGCGAATTTGCCGGTAATTCCTACAATCATTCCAGCGATAACTGGAGTCTCCGATTAAATAATATATTCCGGTTTGGCGATGCGACTCGAATCCAGTTGACCGGTCGTTACAATAGTCCCTCAGCTTCTTCCCAGGGTACCCGTGCCGGCTATTATGTAACCAACCTGGGAATTCGCCGCAATCTACTGGGACGAAACCTCAGCTTGACTCTTCAGATCAATGATATTTTCAGTTCCGCAATTAGAGAATACACAGCTGAAGGTGATAATTTTTATGCCTACAGCCGCAATACCAGAGACGCCCCTACAGCCATGCTTACAATCAGTTATAATTTTAATAATTTTAAACAACAACGTCGCAATCGGGGAGAAGAAGGAGAAGATTTTGAGGAGGATTTCTAAAAAAATAAAAGCTGCTTAAATGCGCCAAAAGTTCTGGCAATATGGAGCTTTAATAATTTATTAAAAAATTACGCGGCCGGTAACCGCAAGTAAAAAATATTACCAGTCGGTAAATTCGGTAAAACCCCAACTTCACCACCGTGAGCTTCAGCAATCCTTTTTACAATTGCCAATCCCAAACCTCGACCCCGCTTGGCACCTTTTTCCAATTGAACGCCCCGATTAAAAATCAGAGGGCGTTTCTGCTCGGGAATAGTTGGACCAAAATCCAGGTATTGGACATTAAAATAACCATCTCCCTTTTCAATTTCCACTTCGATCCGTTTGCCATCAGAGGAATATTTTATTGCATTACTAATATAATTTTTAAACACTTCAGCAATAATCGGATTAGCTTTAACCATTACCGGCGAGGAATTATTCAGACTGATGGTCATGTCCTTGGTTTTTAAACTTGAATCAAATTCATTCGCTACCTGCTGAATAATATCGACTAGATTGATCTGATCCAGGGCTATTTCATCTCCCAGGGTTACCTTGGACATAATAGTAGCGTTTTCAATAACACTTAGTAGATTTGTACAACTCTCACTGACTAATTGCAATCCTTCGTTGTCAGGATCCTCATCCAACAACATTTCTGACATCCCATTGATTACGCCCGCTGGATTCTTCAAATCATGGGTAATTACATCCAACAATAGTTTTTTCATTTTGTTGGCTTCGTTTAATTGTTCCGATAAAAGTCGGTATTTTTCCTCGGATTTGATTATTGCTTCCTGGGTCTGTTTATGGTGGATAGCATTGCCAATTTTATTGGAAACAAATTCCAAGATATCTAAATCTCTCTCACTATAGAGCATATCGTCCGCATAGCTTTGTACCACAATTGCTCCAATGACTTCTTCACTGACCTTTAGAGGTGCACCCAACCATAATTCCGAAGGTGTACCTGCATGATTAATTTTCCCTTGTTTAATTAAATTAATAATGTCAGATTTTTTATAAAAAACCGGTTTTCCGGTTTTAAGGATGTAATCGGTCAGGCTCAATCCCAGTGTCCGCGGTTCAGGAGGATCATCTTTTTCATCGATAAAATAAGGGAAAGACAACATTTCAGTCTCACTGTCATAAAATGCTATATAAAAATTGCGCGTATTTATTACTTCATGAAGGGTGTTTCTGATTAAAGTATACAAATCATACAGATTACCAGTACCGCTGACAGCATGGGCAATCTTGTAGATGACATCCTGCATTCGATTGGCTTGTTGCAGAGCATCTTCTACTTTTTTGCGTTCCTGAATTTCTTCCAGTAAATCACGTGTTTTCCTGATAATCTGTTTGCGCAGAACAGCAAGTCCACCAATGGTAATAAAAAATAAAACAATGACGACGATTCCCACCAATACCGCATTACGTATCATTTGTTGAGTTACAAATTGCCGCCCCTCATAAATCTCGATCCATTTTATATGTATGCGATCATATTGTCCGGTCTGCTTCAGGGTTTGGATTCCCTCGTTCATTTTGGTTAATAATTCCAGATTACCCTTCTTCAAAGCAAACGATGCGTTGCGGGGGAGTAATAAAGGACCAACCGCCATTAGATTATCAAAACCATATTTCCGCAGATTATACTGCCCCTGCACATTAGGAATCAGCGTACAATCATAATTCCCAGCTGCCAATAATCGTAGAGCATCCACTGAAGATGATACTGTGGTAATTTCTGCTGATAAATTCTGATCATTAATAAAATTGATACTGGCCCCTCCTTCAACCAGGACAATATTTTTCCCATGGAGATCTTCAAGTTGAGAGATATTAGAATTCTTCTGAGTGAAGATTGAATATGAAACCGTTTCATAGGGAATGCTAAAATCAAATTTTTCAGCACGATCTTTGGAATAATACATTCCAATCAGTACATCAATTTCACCGGAATCAAGAGCCTGGTAAATTTCATCCCAGGGACCAAGCTCTAAATTAATTTTCAAACCAGTAATTTTCGCAACAGCATTGAAAAATTCAACATTTAGCCCTGCCGGCTGCCCGGAACTGTCAAGAAACTCATAGGGTGGATAATTATAATGTCCCCGGACCTGAACAACACTACTTTCGGCAATTTCATTCGTAGCCGACAATCTGAAACTCAGAACGAGTATTAGAGTTAGTGTTTTAATAATTCCTGCTTTCATCTGACTTCATTTATTGCGCTGAAATTATCACGCTAGAACAGTCACTTCCCTGCTAGGAAAGTAATTCAATTTAAGTGAATGCTTGATAACTTTAATTACAAATATTGTGCCTGTTAAAAATGTTTTTTAAAATTACGCTAAGCAATATTAATGTACAATCATAGAATAGCAGTCAATTATTAATGCCTTTGGCAAGAAAATGACGATAAGAATACCCAGGGTAGTCCATTGCTATATTACTAAGAAGATGATATCCGTCAATCTATATAGCCACTAAACAAATTATCGAAACTCAACAGTGTTTCCTCAACCGACATGGGAATCATTTTTGCAAATACATCCAACACAACCACAGCATTGAGGCTGGCATCTTTATTGGTTGCGGATCTGAGTCGCCGACAAAGCCTAGCATTAATATGGTCAATTCTCTTATAAATTGCTATCAGACCATCTAACTCAATTTCAGCCCTGTTACCCTGTTTTTTTCGAAAATATTGTGCCAGTAAATACATGGCTGACGCGCGATATATAGTTTCTTCAATTGATGCAAATGGCAGATGAAATTTTACCATGGGACGTAGCTTATCCATTGCCGGACAGCCACTGGTGACCATGATAATTCCAAGTAAAGAACTGAGAGCGGTTTGTATTGAAACATCAGCCTTTAGGTAGGTTCGTGCTTGAGTTTCAACCTTGCAATTGACTATATCATAAGAATTGCTATCTTTGAATGCTTTGACTACATCAATCAGGTTTACAGCTATCGGACAATATTCAGCGCCGCTGTCAGCTATAGGACATTGGTCACAGCGTGGTTCATAGTCAATTTTGGTCCATTCGGGATAATGTGACCTAGAGGTTGTCATATATTCCATAGAATCACAATTCAGATGAATATCAAAATCTAATTCGTGACCATTCTGAAACAAAAAATTATATTTAATATTTTGGGTAGGGCTGTCAATCATGATTTTCCTGCACGATAATCAAAGCGCTTTGATATCTGAATGTGAAATTATTAGTATTGACTAAGTTAAGCAATTAATTCAAATCTAATCGTAGAAATTGTTACTTAAAGCATAATTACCTACTATGATCAAATTATCCAGGTATGATTCATTTTTTTCAAAGAAATCCAGCAACGTTTTTCCCGTCCGCAAGTCCAATTTGATGGAAACATCCCCGGTGTTGATATCGGTATCTATTAGCAATACTTCCTTTCCCATTAATCCCAGGAAATTAGCTACTTCTATCGCAAACAAGGTTTTCCCAACCCCGCCTTTATTCGATATGATACTGATAATCTTTCCAGACATTATTTATACCTACTTCAGATCACGCTGCATTCAGTGCAATCTGTGTTTTATCCGCAATTAAATAAACTTCAACAATGATATGTCAAGATTCGTGCCATCGGAAATGTGAATTCTTGTCCGACAGCAAACGGTTTTATTCTCCGATTGTGGAAAAATAATCATTGAAATATTTTCCAGTAGACGTAAATAATTCCTTATGATCAAAATTCTCCTACTTGCTTAATGCCAACGATTCTAACTACTC